>DATATI010000078.1 GCA_036268875.1 Polyangia bacterium
TGGACAGACAGCAAACGCTCATGTCTGGGGCGCGGGAGGACGATGACATCATTTGGCGGATCTGGAATCGACCTTTCAGATGCGATTGGGTACGAACTCCAAGCCATCGAGTACGTTCGCGCCACCCTTCACGATCAGCGCGAAGCCCAAAGTGGGGGGATGAGCTTGGTGCTCGGAGACTTGACCGCAAGTGGCGAGCAGATGGCCACTGTGAATATGCATGCGGCGTTGACGGGAGTCTCCACGGGCGGAACCCGAGAAGCTCTCAACCGTCTGCGACCTCTCGCATTCAGTGCAGCTTTCAAGCTGCAGGACATGGTGGTCGAGTGGATTCTCCGTGCGAACGGGATAGCCGGCTGGCGTTTCAGCGAAAAGCTCGCCGGGTACGACCGGTTGCGGATCGCGAGTGCGCTTGCCGAACCATCCCTTTTTTCTCAGCGACCAATTCTCGCGCGAGCGTTTTGGGAACTCTATAGGTTCCTCGTACCATTTCGTGGAACGGTCGTGCACTCTGGTGGGGTGTCTTTGGATCAGGCGGGGACCATCGAGGTCACCAAGGGGGGGGGCAATTGCCTCCGTTTCACCGCCGCTGAACAGGGTTCCTATATGTGGGCTACGTGTCTGATTTCGAGAATCATGAGCGGTCAGACCAAAACGGATCTCTTCTTGGAAGGGCTCATTGAGGGAGATCTTTTGGCTTTGGAGAAATATCACGGCACAAAAGGTCTCCTCATTCGCGGAGCGCGCCTAGAAGACCTCACCGTTCACATCCCTCGTTCGAACCTAATCGCCCATCACCCAGTGTCGGTGTCTGTCGACTTCGCGTCCTTGCGCCGGAGGATGGAAGCAGCGTATCCAGTAGAGGCCGGCGGTCGATTGTATTTCTCCGTGACCATCGTTGCGGACACCGACGGACGACAAGCGGTGTGGGAGATCCCCGTAGAATCCGTTCCGAACGGTGTCGTGACCCTTCAAGAAGGGGATCCGCAATATGACTCCTTCATGCGAGTTACCCAGGGGAATGCGGGGTGAGCTGCCCAACCAGAAGGCGTTTGATCCGGCCGCGGACGTAGGACGCCGCAAATCTCGTTGAGGGACGAGCGGCCGGATTAAACGTCGTGTTGAGCCAGGCCGCGGGTTTGAGAGCGGAAGCAGCTCTCCCGGGCATGGACAAAGAGGGTCGGTTCGGCGGTGCGCACGCACGCTGGAGGCGCGATCCGACAGACGTCAGCTTTGCTCGAATGTGAACGGCGGGCCCGGGACATGCTCGTGGCGTGCGGCAAAGACACGCGGGCGAGCCGGATCGTCCGCTTGCGCGCAGGGGTGGCTTTGAACGCCAAAGATGCCGCAAATGAAATGCAATGCGCAACGGTTCGGCACACGACACCCCGGCCGGCGCGACGCTCGGAACGTCGCTGTGGCGACAGTCTGCCGAGGAATCGGTGCTGTTTCTTCTGATTGAGACAGGGTGCTCTTTCTGGCCACATGTGCCTATGGGCGGCAAAATCGAAAGGCTTCCCAGCCAGAGTGCCCGTCGCAATTTCCCTATTGGCCGTCTTCACTTTGAAAGTTGGCCAGGCGTAGTCGGACCCCTGAATGATCGATACGATTCGGCCAACACCCACCTCAAAACCCTAGCGGCCAGAACTTATCGACAGCCACGAGGGAAAGCGGCGATGAAAAAGGTGGCAGCTATGGTACCGCAGGAGCCAAGCAACCCGCTACCTGCCTGCAGCACTTGCGGTTTTGTAGTGCTTTTGCCACCAGTTGGCGCGCAGCGCAGCGATCCTGCACCCGCCCCAGTCACGAACGGAATCGACGGCCGGCGGCGTACCGGACATTGATGCTCGCAGTCAGATCCCGTCGAAGCTCGGTCGCCCGACCGTAGCCGGCGTCCATGACGATCGGAGCCTTCGTCAGGCCCTCGGCGAGCAAGCGATCGATCTCGTCGACGATCTCCTTGGGCACGCCGGCTACGAGACGATGGTCGCGATCGGAGGCCCCGCAGCGAGGTCTCCACAATCAAGATGACTATCGGGGAATGACTATGACATTTCCACTGCCAGATTGGCCATACGGGGACCCCTGATTCATCGGCGCACCAGCGGCGCACCATGCCACAAGGTCATAGCTCGCATAGATACCGATGAAGGAGAAAATGTTCTTCATGCCGATCTTAGAGATGCCGTTCGGACATTTCTCTCGCGGGTCCCATGTCGAGTCTGACCCGAGCCAGAAGA
This sequence comes from Polyangia bacterium, assembly GCA_036268875.1. Lineage (GTDB taxonomy): Bacteria > Myxococcota_A > Polyangia > Fen-1088 > Fen-1088 > DATKEU01. The sequence continues at coordinate 2,241 of DATATI010000078.1, forward strand.
CGGTGTGACGAGTGTTGATAACCTGTGTACCAGGCGAAGCGCCGCTCACCAGGACGCTACTCTCATGGGCACAGCTTACGCTTCCAAGCAACGCGATCGAGAACACGAGCCGTTTGAACAACACCATCGAAACCTCCACTAGGTTTTGCTTCCGTTTTACAGCCTGAACAAAGCGAACTGCGGCGTGACGCCACCGAGGGCGCCCCCCGCAGTAGGAAGTGAGGTGATAGAAACCCCCACGCGGATAGTTCATTGACGGCCCATTTGAAACATTTGTGCCCATGACCCCCAACCCGAAATATGCGGGAGCCGTGCCCATGAAATAGTGGCCATCCGATCTAAACATCCCGTCACGGTCAGCCCCCTCTGTTTTCGTGGCCCCAAGGCGAACACCTCAGTCAGCTTTGCGTGCGCGTAATGTCGTAACCGACAAGTTATATTCTTGTCAATACCAACATGGACCGACCCCCGCCTCCCTGGCAGCGTCTGGCGTGGGAATGCAACGTCGCACCTTTCATCGCGCCCTCGCCGAGCGCGTGAGGAACTTTCGGGAAGGCCGCGGCTACACCCAGGAACAACTCGCCCAGCAAGTAGGTGTGGAACCGGCAACCATGTCACGGTACGAGACCGCAAAAGCCGACTTCCCCCTTGATGTACTGGTTCGCGTTGCTGCCGAGTTCGGAATTTCCGTGTCGGCCCTAGTCGATATTGAAGGGCCGCGACCACCTCCAGCAGAAACCACCGACGAAGTGATGGCGGTCTGGCGACGGTTGACGCCTCCTCGGCAGAGGCTTGCGCTGCGGATTCTTGGGCAGCTCCGACGCCCGTAGGCGAAGACAGCTGCCCGTCTGGCTGTAGATGGCCATCGCGAAAGGGCGGGCTTCTGGCCGTCGTGGCCGCGGCCATGCGCGGATTTGCCCCGCGTCAACACCGAACCGGTTTTTGAGTATCTTTCCAGCTGACCTGTAGTGGCCGCTGCGATTGGGCCTTCATCGCCGAGCTTCACGAGCCGCCGTTCCTCGGCGCGATGGGCAGCCTCTGTCCCCTTTGGCCGTTCTGCTGATGTCCGACGACGACTATCAGAAGAAAGCTTTCGACTTCGGGACCGACATCGTTAAGCAGCTGATCGCCCTCTCGACGGGATCGTCACCCTCACCATCACGTTCGCCAAGGATACGAGGCACGTGCCCGTGCGGTTTACCTGGCACGTTGGGAGTTCTTCGGTCGACCCGGGCGCTAACTCTGCCCGCTTGAGCAGCGCGCCGGCCTGTACCCCGAGGTGTAGACGATCATCGAGAAGCGCGGGTTATGCCGTGCTCGGCATAACAGCCGCTTTTGGATGATCGTTTCCAGTCAAAGGCATCGGCGTCGACGAGATCGCTGTGTGGAGGGGTCACAAGTACCTCGCCGTCGTCTATCAGATCGACCAGGGGCTTCGCCGGTTGCTGTGGGTCGGTCGCGAGCGGACCGAGGACAGCTTCCGCGGTTTCTTCCAGACCTTCGGCGAAGCGCGCGCCAAGACGCTGCGGTTCGTGGCCAGCGACATGTGGGAACCCAGTTTGGAAAGCGACAGCGCCACGCTGCGACCAAAATTACGTCACCGAGCACGCGATCGCTGAGGTTCCCGTCGCGACGGCCCATGGTTCCCATGCTGTTCATCCCAGTTGACGCGTGGTTCTGAGGGAAGAAATTGTGGTCGGCGCTTGACACTAGGTTCCCGCCGCAGAAGTGCTATTTCATTCCCAATATGAGTACCCGCATCCCATCGCGCGCTGGTTCACGAAAAGATCCGGTGGCAGACGCGGGTCTCGATGAGGTTCGGCAGAGGGCGCGGAATCAGTTTTCCGTGCTGACGGACGCGAAGAAATTAGCGGACGTCGCTCACATCAGCGCGCAGCTCGGCCGCCTAATTGAATCGGTGGCATCGTCACGTCGCACCCAATCGCCACATCGACCTGTACGGATAACTCCTGGTCTTAGGGTCATCGCGAAATTGGCTTGGTGTCTTGATAACGAGTCCACTGCTGCGCCAGCCAACACCGACCTGTCGGAGTCAGAGGACGCCGACAGTCTCCAAGCAGTTGCGGTGTTTTTGGCATTCATCTCGCGGGCTCTGGCTGACCAAGTCAAGAACATGGCCGACGATGAAGACGTTCCTGGCGTGTGGGAAGACCAATTTGCAATAGAGGCTCGCTTGCTCCGAGAACAGCTGAACCTCAAACCGGTGGAAATTGGTCGCATTCTTGCCCGGGTTCATGAAAGGTTTCCCCGCCCCTCTCAGAGCGTGGAAGCTGCTGCTCAATCAGAGGCCCGGCGGAAGGAGGCGGATCGTCGACAAAGCGCTGCAACAAGATTGAGTCGGCCTTTGATCGCAGCATTAACCGATGCGATCCGTGCCGGCTTCCCTGGGGATCTACCCGACAATTCTGTGTTGGACGACCTCGTGCGACGCACATCAATAGCGGCGCTCAGCGATCTCGACTCCTTCAACGAAATCGGTGAGATGAAGTCTAGGCCCGGTCGACCGCGCAAGAAACGGGCTCGGACGAGTTAGCAGAAACTACGTCCGGTTCTTGCCGCGGGACTTCGGGCAGATTGTTCTTACGCGGCGATGCCAGTCAAACCCGCCTCTTCTAACGCACACCTGCTCATCGACGACGAACCCGTCGGCGTACGGCGCTTGGCGCGTGTCGTCGCGCTCGAGATCGCTCACGAGCTGCGGCGGCAAGGTGTTATCGTGATCGAACCTGGCATTCGGTCGCGCCGAAGAAGGGAGATGACGGAATGGCGCGACAGAAACACGCAATTGGATACCGAGTCCACGGACCGTACGAATATAGAGGACGACGGCGAGTCGTCGTTGTGGATGCAGATGGCCGACGAGACGATCGATACTTTGAATCGGAAGAAGATGCGAAGCAGTTCATCAGGGCGCTCAAGAAGAAGCTCCAAAAGCTGAACGCGAAGCCGCTGGAGATGGCGTTGGAGGAATACCGGGTGTACTTGCGCGACGACAAGGGCAACAAGGCGAAGTCGGTGGCACATACCATCGATCAACTTGGTCGCTTTTTCGGCGGGATGGCAGGAACCGTCGACGAGTTCGAGGACGAGGCGGCATGCGCGGCGCGGTATGACGTACTCCGCCAGCATAAGAAGAAAAATGGAGCGCTGCTTTCCGTCGACACCCACAGGAACGCTCTCGCGGAAACGAAAACGTTCCTGAACTGGTGCGGAACCAAGGGCTATCTCAAGACCAACGGGTTAATGACGGTGAAGGGGACTGGGAAACGCCGGTACGGCAAGCCGCAGCTTTACATCGACGAGGCCCGCGCGTGGTCGGCGACGGCTCTCAACTTGGCTGCGATGGGAGACGGGGATGAGGTCAAGGAGGGTGCGCTGAAAGCGCTCATGGCACTGCACCTGGGATTGAGGGTGTCGGAGATCCTTCTACGACAGGTGAGGGACGTGGACGACAGGGGAGGCATGTTGTGGATCCCCGATTCCAAAACGGCGGCTGGACGGCGGCGGGTTGAGGTGCCGGGATTTCTGAGGCCGCTTCTCTTGCAGATGGCCGAAGGACGCCCCGGTTCAGAGTTCCTCTTCAAATATCGGACGGTCTCCGTGGTGAGGAACTGGGTGAAACGCATCTGCATCAAGGCTGGAGTTCCGAAGGTATCCGCGCACGCGATGCGCGGCCTCCATGGAACGCTGGCCGTCGATGCCGGTGCAACCTCTCACCTGGTGGCGTCGGCCATGGGGCACGAGTCGTTCACGACCACCGCCACCAGCTACGCCAAGAGGGAGTCCGTCGAAGGCGCCAAGCACCGAAAGGCACTCCAAGCCCTCACGCTGCCGTCGGACCCGGAGGAAGCGTCTGAAGAATCGAAGTTGCACAACTTATTGCACAACGAATCGATTGTTACCCGCAGAGCGTCGTAGTGGCGATCCCGGAAGTAGATAGAATCCTTAGTCTGTTTGTGGAGCTGAACGGGATCGAACCGTCGGCCTCCTGAGTGCGATTCAGGCGCTCTCCCAGCTGAGCTACAGCCCCATCGCGGTCGTCCGGGTTAGCTCGACCGCGGCGCGTATTCTACGCACGGCGATCGGGTTTGCAACCGATCGCTGACGGTGGTCGACTTCCCGGCGGGGATGCCCTAGAAACCGGCGGTGGCCGGCGACGGGCAACGCCCCAGCAAAAAAGTTCGCGCCGATCTCCTGGCGGTGGAACAAGGACTGGCGCCATCACGCGAGCGAGCCCGGGCGCTGATTCTAGCGGGCGAGCTGTTGGCGGGCGATCACGCAGTGGCCAAGGCGGGTGAGCTGCTGCCACTGTCGGCGGACCTGCGGCTGCGAAATGCACCCATGCCGTACGTCTCGCGCGGGGGGCTGAAGCTGGCGCACGCGCTGGCGACGTTCGCGGTCGACCCATCGGGACTGGTGGCGCTGGACATCGGCGCGTCGACGGGCGGGTTCACCGATTGCCTGCTTCAGCGCGGAGCGACCCGCGTCTATTGCGTCGACGTGGGGCATGGACAGCTGGCTTGGAAGCTGGCCTCCGATGGGCGCGTGCGTGTCCTCGACAAGACCAACATTCGCCTGGCTACCGCCGATCTCCTGCCCGAACCGGCCGACCTGGTGGTCATCGACGTCTCTTTCATTTCGCTGCGCCTGGTGTTGCCGGCGGTGCGCCTCCTGGCCCGAACGGGCGCGCCGGTCCTGGCGCTGGTGAAACCGCAATTCGAGGTCGGCCGCGCCGACGTCGGCAAGGGTGGCATCGTGCGCGACGAAGCGGCGCGGGCCCGCGCGCTGGCAGAAGTGGCGGCGGCGGCGGCGCAGCTTGGCTTCACTGTCGTCGGCGACACGCCGTCACCCATCACCGGCGGCAAAGGCAACATCGAGTTCTTGCTTTACCTGCGCTGCCCGGCCTGATCGCCGGCGACAAAGATCGCCCGCCTCGCTATCCTGGGGCGGCGCATGCGCATCCTCCTCACCGGCGCCGCGGGCTTCATCGGCTCTCACCTGGCCGACCGTCTGCTTGCCCGCGGCGACCAGGTGATCGGCATCGACAACTTCGATCCGTTTTATCCGCGCTCAACCAAGCTGCGAAACCTGGTTGGCCCGTCGACGAACCCTGCCTTCGCCTTTCACGAAGGGGACATCACCGCGGCGGCGGACCTGGACGCGGCGCTGGAGCGCGCGGCCGCAGGGTGTGACGTCGTCGTCCATCTGGCCGCTCTGGCGGGCGTGCGGCCATCAATCGCCCAGCCGTTGCGTTATGGCCACGTCAATGTCATGGGCACGATGCAGATCCTCGACCTCTGCCGCCGCCGCGGCATCCGGCGGCTGGTCTTCGCTTCATCGTCGTCGGTCTACGGCAGCGACAGCGCGGTCCCGTTTCGCGAATCGGATCCCTGCCAGCGGCCCCTGTCGCCGTACGCGTCCACCAAACGGTCGGGCGAGCTGCTGGCGTTCACGGCGCACCACCTTGATGAGCTCGACGTGACCTGCCTGCGCTTCTTCACGGTGTATGGGCCGCGCCAGCGCCCGGACCTGGCCATCCACAAGTTCACGCGCCTCATCGCCGCCGGCCGTCCGATCGAGCTGTTCGGCGACGGCAGCACCTCGCGCGACTACACCTGGATCGACGACATCGCCACCGGCGTGGTGGCCGCTATCGACGAGCAGGCGGCGGCCAGCACGCCCGACTATCGGGTGTACAACTTGGGCGGCTCGCGAACCACGTCGCTGGACGAGTTGGTGAAACTGATTGCCGGGGCGTTGGGCAAGGAACCGGTGATCGTCCGCCAGCCGGAGCAGCCGGGCGACATGCGGCGCACGCTGGCCGACGTAACCCTGTCGTCGCAGCGTTTGGGTTATGCGCCGCGTGTGGCGATCGAAGACGGGATCGCCCGCTTCGTCGCCTGGTGGCGATCAGAAAACGCCGGCGGCTGACCAGCGCTGGCGCTCCGTCGTCGCTGGCGTTAGTCGTCGCCGAAACAAGTCGTCAGCGTCGCGCAGGCGGTGGCCGTGCGGAACATGCACAGGTCGGTGCCGATGGCGTTGCCGCAGTCTTCGAAGTCAGCGACCGTCGCGTCGTCACAGTCGTCGATGCTGCTGACGCAGTCGTCCTGGTCGGCGTCGTCCGATTCGTCGTCAGCGCCCGGACACATGGCGGTCTGGCCGTATCCGCCTTGCTTGTTGTTCCACCAATCACACAGCGTGGGTTTCTGATCGTCGGTCAGATCGCCGATGGCGGTGGTGCGAGGCAGGCCGCTGCTGGTTCCGGTCATCATCATTCCGCCCGTGCCGGCGCTGGCGCCGCCGGTGCCACTGTTGTCACCGCCGGTGCCGGCGGCGTCCGCGTTGTCGCCGTTGTCGCCGCCCGTGCCGGTCACGCTGCCGCCGCCACTGCCATTGTCACCGCCGCTGCCAGTCCCGCTGTTGCCGCCGCTGCCGTTGCTCCCGCCGCTGGCATTACCGTTGCTGCCGCCGGTGGCGGTGCTGGAACCGCCTTTATCCGGGCCGCAGCCCCCGGAGATCACAATTCCTGCGAGGAAAATCGATATAATGCGCAGCGAGTTGCCCATCCACTGCATTTAGCACGCGCTTGCCAAAGGACGCCAGCCAGCCGGGCGGTTTGAGAAGTTCTGGACACCATTCCGACCAAGGACTTCAACAGATAGGTCCGGCGGCTGAGCCTATGTTTCTTCGTTTCGTCGCTCGACGGTCAGGCGGTCGGCGGTGCGCTGCCGTTCCAGGTGGCGGTCGACGGCCTGCCGATCCTGCCGCGCTGCTGCGTAGGCCTGCCGCGCGCTGGCTTCCGATCGGGAGGCCGGTTCCAGGACAGTGACGCGGTGGCCATCGGCTTGCCGCTGCCTGTATGCCGCGGCTGCGGCCAGCCGGCTGACAAAGCGGTGCCGCGCCAGCACATCGACGGCGGCCTCCTGATCGCCAGCCGTGGCGCGCTCTTTTTCCCAGGCAACCCGCGCCACTGCTGCATCGCGTTTCAGGGCCTGCTGGCCCGCCAGCGCCGCCGCGGCGGCGGCCGTCGCCCGGCCCAGCTCCAACGCCGCGTCGTCTTCCGCCTTGCGGCGAAGTTCCAGCAGCTTGTCTAGCGCGTAAGTGGACATTGAATCTTGGAAAGGTCGATCCTACCCTCGTCGGGGATGAGCGCCACCCGCGAGATTGCGGCCCGTCGATACCGTATTGAACGTTATCTGACCGAAGGCGGGATGGGCGCCATCTACATCGGCAAGAAGCTGGGACCCGGCGGCTTTGAAAAAGAAGTCGTGCTCAAGCAGCTTCTGCCCGAATACACCTCGCGGCCCGAGTTTCGCGATCTGTTTTTCCGCGAGGCTAAGATCTCCGCCACTCTCGACCACGTCAACATCGTCCACACGTTCGATCTGGTCGAATCCGACGAATCGCTGTTCATCGTGATGGAGTTCGTGCGCGGCGCCGACCTGCGCACGATCATCCGGCGGGCCAAGTATCGGCGCCGGGAATTGTCCGTGTCCGCCGCCATTCACGTGGCGCTGGAGATCCTGGCCGGGCTTTCCTACGCGCACAAGCGCCGCAATCCCAGCGGCGCCTCGCTGGGGATCATTCACCGCGACGTCTCGCCGTCGAACATCCTCTGCTCGGCGCAAGGCGAGGTGAAGCTGTCCGACTTTGGCATCGCCAAGGCGTCATCACACGCCTCGGTTTTTTATCGCGTGCGCGGCAAGGTCGGGTACATGTCGCCCGAACAGGCGCGCAACGAGACCATCGACGCGCGCACCGATCTGTATTCGGTGGCGGTCTGTCTTTATGAAGCGCTGACCATCGAACGTCTGTTCATCGGCGATCTCAGCACGCCTCCGGACGTGATTTATGGACAGCCACTGCTGCCACCCTCGCGCAAGCGCAAGGGATTACCCACCGATCTGGATCGGGTGCTCTTGAAGGCGTTGGCCATCGACGCCGGCCAGCGCTATCAGGACGCGGGCGCCTTCGCCGAAGCCTTGCGCCAGGTGGCCCACCGCCACAACCTGCTGTCCTCGGCGCCGCAATTGGCGGAACACCTGCGCGAAATTCTGGGCTCCGATCCCGGTCGCTGGTTACAGGACGACAAAGGCGAGCCCTCCGATCCCGAAACCCACAAGCTGCCCACCCAGACCATGGAAGGAAAAGAAGCGCAGTCTCTGGGAATTGTGGAAGGCGCAAACTTGTACGTCGTCAGCGGCGGGGACGTGGTAAGCCCAAATACCGTGGTACCGCCGAGTAAGTCCGGTTCTGGTATGCGCGCTGTGCCTCCGCCTTCAGGCTCGGAGACCACGCGCAAAGTGCCCGACCCGCGGCGCGCCGCCGAGTTGGCCAGCGATCTGTTCATCTCGGTCGTGGACGATGAAGAAGAGCCGACGCGCCTACGCGATTTCTCGTCGGGACCGCCTGCGCGCGGCCAATCGCCGGCCGCCGCCGCGGCCACCAAACCAGTCGCCGCCGTCTCTAGCCCGCCGGCCCGCCTGCGCATTCCGCCCCCCCCACCGCGCGAGGCGTTGGCGCCGCCGCGTCCGTCCACGCCGGACTCCCCCTTCGAGGATGCCGACGAGCGCGATCAATTTCCTGCCACCCCACCGCCGGTCAGCATAGCTCCGGTGCCGACTGGTCGCTCCACGGGGAACCATGTGCCGGCTGGTTATTCTGCGAGCAGCCGTCCGGTTGCGCCGGCACCCGTCTCGCAGCGTCTGCCGTCGCAGTCGATCATTCAGCCGCGTCTAGATCGCTCGCCCACCCCGCGCGAGCTGCCGCGGGTCGGCCCGGTCAACCTGCGCCCGCCCGAGACCATCGACTTTCGCGCGGAAGCACCGGTGGCGATCCGGCGGGGAGGCCCACCTGGATTGCTGGTGCTGCTGGTGCTCGTGGCCGCCGCCGTCGGTGGCGTCAAGCTGGCCGAGTTCGTGACCCGGGCCGACATGGTGAGCTTATCCGAAACGAAATGAGCATCGACCGGTCAGCGACCCGCATCATCGATCCGTTGGCCGCGTTCGTGCGGCAGGCGGGCCGGGGACGTTTTTTGGTGGTGAAGGGCCCTGACCGCGGCGAATCCATCCGGCTTGGCGAGGAATCGATGACCCTGGGCTCGGGCGCGGGCAGCGACGTATTGCTCAGCGATCCCACGGTGTCGCGCCGCCACCTGGTCGCCGAGCCGCAAGGGCAAAGCTTGGTGGTGCGCGATCTGGGATCGACCAACGGCTCATTCGTTCAAGGCTCACGCTTTCAAGAGCTGACCTTGGGTTTTGGCGCCGAGGTGACCATCGGCCAGACAACGTTGAAGTACGTGCCCGACGAGGAAGCCGTCGACGTCCCGCCGTCCAACGAAGAAGCCTTCGGTTCGCTGGTGGGTCGCGATCCCAAGCTGCGCAAGCTGTTCCGCCTGCTGGGCGACGTGGCCGCTACCGACGCCACGGTGTTGCTGGAGGGCGAGACCGGCACCGGCAAGGAATTGTTCGCCGAGGAGATCCACCGTCACAGCGCGCGCGCCAACGGACCGTTCATCGTGTTCGACTGTGGCGCGGTGCCGTCCGATCTGATCGAGTCCGCGCTGTTCGGCCACGTGCGCGGCGCCTTCACCGGCGCCATCTCCGATCGCCGCGGCGCCTTCGAAGAGGCCGACGGCGGCACGTTGTTCCTGGACGAGATCGGCGAGCTGGCGCCCGAGATGCAACCGTCACTGCTACGCGCGCTGGACAAGCACACCATTCGTCCTGTCGGCGCCAGCGGCTACCAGCAAGTTTCGGTGCGCGTCGTCGCGGCGACCAACCGCGATCTGCGCGCCGAGATCGCCGCCAAACGGTTTCGCGAGGATCTCTATTACCGGCTGGCGGTGGTGCGCATCGCGGTGCCGGCGCTGCGCGATCGCCTGGACGACGTGCCGCTGCTGGTGTCGCTGTTCGTGCGCCACTTTGCCGGCAATCGTTCGCTGGAGATTCTCGACGAGCAGGTGCAGCGCTTGCGCAACCACCGCTGGCCCGGCAACGTGCGCGAGCTCCGCAACGTGGTCGAGCGGGCCTGCGCGTTGTCGCGGGGGTCCCGCCTGGAACTGGAAGACGCGATGGACGATCGCCCGACCGGACGAACACCCAGCGCCGAACCGACGCTGGCTGGCGACGTGGACCTGCCCTTCAAAGAAGCCAAGTCGCGGGTGGTCGACGATTTTGAACGCCGGTACGTCGAGTCTTTGCTGCTGCGCCACCGCGGCAATCTGTCGGCCGCCGCCCGCAGCGCCGAGATCGACCGCAAGCACCTGCGCGAGCTGTTGCGCAAGCACGGCCTGCGCGAGCCCAGCGAATAGACCGGCGGTTTGCCCCGCCCGCCCCTGGCGCGCCACCCCATGTGGGCTGGTTTGGGGCCGGCAATGCTAGACTCAAGGTTGTTTATGGGGCTTTTAGACGAGCTGCGCGCCCGTGCCGCCAGCCTGACCAGAGACCTGACCGAAGGTGTCGCCGACTCTGGGCACACCGCGGTCTATCTGCGCCAGCTTCTGCGCGGCAACCGCGCCGATCGCGTGCAGTCCGCGCCCGTCCCGACGGTGACCATGGCCGGCGAGGACCACCCGCTGCCGCCCGCTGGTCCGCCGGTCCTGCTCATTCACGGTTATCTGGCCACGCGTGGGTCGCTGCACCTTTTGGAAGGTCAGCTGGTCCATCGAGGCCACGTGGTGATGAGCTATCCGCTGGGGCCGATCAACCTGCGCGACATCCGCGACTCGGCCGGGCTCATCGCCCGCAAGGTCGAGTCGGTGGTGACCCAGACCGGCGTCGAACGCATCGACATCGTCGGGCATTCGATGGGCGGACTGGTCGGGCTTTACTATTTGAAACGATTGGGCGGCCGGCACCGGGTGCGGCGTCTCATCCTGCTCGGGACGCCGGCCCAGGGGACCTGGTCGGCGCTGCTGGGTCTGGTCACCGCCCCGCTGGGCGTGGCCAGTTTGCAGTTGCTGCCCGGCAGCCCGTTTCTGCGCGATCTAAGCGAAGGGCCCCTGCCCGCCGGCGCCGAGGTCATCTCTATCGGCGCCGAACGGGATTGGCTGGCCCCAATGCCGTCAACCATGCTGGCCGGCGTGCGCCATCTGGCCTTGCCGACGGGGCATTCCGGACTGCTGGTCGAGGCGGAAGTGGCCGAGGTGATCGACCGCCTGCTGCGCGACAGGGGCGCGGTTGTTGACGGCGCCCCCCCAACAACTTAAAATTTCGAAGTTTTGAGCACCTTTAGGCCGCGAGACGTCTTGCAAGGCGGGAGTCCAGTGGGCTCAGAAGCCGTTCAGTGGGCACTTCGATTCATCTCGGGAAAGTATCAAGGGGGCGAGTTTCCCCTCCGGCCACATCGCGAGATCGTCATCGGCCGTTCATCCGACCTGGACATGGTCCTGGTCGAAGACATGGTGTCGCGCAAGCACGCCAAGATCACCACCGATGAGAAGGTCGTTGCCATCCAGGACCTAGGTTCGACCAACGGCACCTTCGTCAACGGCGAGAAGATCCGCAAAGTCGATCTGAAGGACGGCGATCGGATCTTGATCGGCACGTCGATCATCAAGCTGGTCTACGTCGACGGTGAATTGACCCACAGCCTGTCGGAGACCGAGGCGCGGTCGCGCATGGCGGTGACGGCGAACAAGAAACCGCCGACGCGATCGATGTCCGGCAGCATCGAAGAGATTCCGCTTCCGGACTTGCTGCAATTGCTGTCGACCAGCCGCAAGTCGGGCGTGCTGGTGGTTCGCTCCGACGGTGGCGTGGGCAAGCTGTACATGCGCAAGGGGCAGATCTACTTCGCCAGCATCGACGACAGCTTCAACATGGGCCCACGCAAAGCCATCTTTCGGATGCTGAGCTGGGCGCAAGGCTTCTTCGAACTGGAGCCGCCCGACGAGCGTGCCGTGCTGGAAGAGCTGCAAGATTCCACCGAGGGCCTGTTGATGGAAGGCATGCGCCAGCTGGACGAGTACCGCGTGGTGGTTGAAAAACTGCCGCCCTCAACGTCACGCCTCAGCATCCCGCGGCCGCTCGAGCCCAAGCTGCGCGAGCTTGGCCCTGAAGAGCTGGACGTCTTTCAGCAGGCGATGACCGCCGACACCATCCGCACGCTGCTCGACGAGAGCTCGCTGACGGATCTGTCGGTGGCCGAGAAACTGAAGAGCCTGCTCGAAAAAGGCTATCTGATCGTCAGCGGGTAAGCGTCGGCTGATCAGACCGTGAGGCTGTTACCTTCGGCGGCGCCGACCAGCTTGATCGCGTTGCCACCTTGCTCGTCGAGCAGGCGGCGACCGCGCGCCAGCAAGGCGTCGACGTCGCTGTCGGTGTAGTCCTGGTCATAGTGAAACAAGACCAGCGTCTTCACCGCCGAGCGGACCGCGACCGAGACGGCGTCTTCGATCGACGACAGGCCGCGGTCGGGATAGCGGCGGCGATCTTCCGGCGTGTACGTGCTGTCGTGGATCAGCACGTCGGCGCCGCGATACAAGGCCAGCGACGCCTCGGGCGGGCCGGCGGAGGGATAGCCGGCGTCGCTGGCGTAGACCACCGCGCGGCCGGCCTCTTCGATGCGAAAGGCCAGCGCGCCCGAGCGGCCGTGCGGATTGGCGCAGGCGATCACGCGGCAGCCTTCCACGTCGAACGGCGCGCCTTCGGTGACGGCGGCGATCTCGATGGTGGCGCCCATGTTCTTCAGCGTCTGCACCGGAAAATATTGCGGCGCCATCTGCCCTTCCAAGATCCCCTCCAGCATCGCCGAGCTTTTGCCGCCGCCGAAGATGTTGAAGACGTTGCCGGGAACGTAAAGCGGCACGAAGAACGGAAAGCCCTGGATGTGGTCCCAGTGGGCGTGGGTCAGCAAGATGCTGGCGGCGCCACGCCCGCTGCCGAGAGGCCCGCTCATCAGCGAAATTCCCAGATTGCGCGCGCCGGTGCCGCAGTCGAGGACGATCAGACGATCGTCGGCGGTGCGCAGCGAGATGCACGCCGTGTTGCCGCCAAAGCGCGTGGTGCCCGGCCCCGGCGCCGGGATCGATCCGCGCACGCCCCAGAACGTCAACTCCATCACTCGCGCCCCAGAACCACGTCCATGCCTTCGTAGGCGCCAACGACGTTGATCGCCACGCCGATGCGGGCGACGGCGGCGCGCGTGTCGGCGACGATGGCGTCGACCTCGGCGTCGGAGCGCTCGGGCGCGTGGTGGAACAAGGCCAGCTGGCGCGCGCCCGCCTCGCGACACACCTCCAGCGCGTCCGCCGGACGCGAGTGTCCATAGTGCGGAATGCGCTGGTAGTCCTCGGGCGTGAACATAGTGTCGTAGATGACCAGGTCGGCGCCCTCGCACAGGCGCACCACGCGATCGCGCATCAGGATCAAGCGATCGCGATCGGCCTTGGGCAGCTGCGCGCCCGACGACGGCGGGCTGGCGATGAATTGATCCTCGAACAAGATGTCGGCGAAGGGCGCGGTGTCCGAGACATAGACGACGCTGGCCCCGTCGGCGTCCAACCGATACGCCGTGGCGATGTACGGATGGTTGAGGCGCGCGCAGGACACCTTGATGTCTTCGATGGCGAACTCGGCTGAATCGTGCAGCTCACGGAAGGTGATGCTGGCCTTGGTCTCGTCGAAGGGCACGGGAAAATACGGGACGTCGGTCTGCGAGGCGAAGACCGCGCGCAGGTGCACGTCGTCGCGTTTGCGCGCGTACACGGACAACTTGCTGCCCGGGTGATAGAGCGGCGAAAAAAACGGCAGCCCCTGGATGTGGTCCCAGTGGGTGTGGCTGATCAGCAAATGCACGTCGGCGCGGCCGCCGCTGTCCGATTGGGTGATCTCTTTTCCCAGGCGGCGGATGCCGGTGCCGGCGTCGACCACCACCCGCGTCCCCGCCGCCGAGCGAACCTCGACGCAGGAGGTGTTGCCTCCATAGCGTTCAGTCTTGAGCCCGGGGACCGGCAGAGAACCCCGCACACCCCAGAATCGAATCCTCATCGGCTGTCGTCAGCAGGAAGGGAGCGACCGCCGACCGACCTACGGCAGCGCGGGAACATCCCACGACAATAACACAATCGGCCGTCGCCGACGGACCGGCCAGCCGTCGCCCCACTGGGCAAAATCCCAGCGTTCGGGTTTCAGTTTCGAAACCGGTGACCAGAGACCCCGGGGAAAGGGCGGTGGCGGCGACAGGCGCGACGAAAGCCCGGACCGGTGAAGGGGGAAACGAACCAAATAGGTGCCGGGCCAACCTGCCGCCCCCAGGGGGTGGGAGGACAGATTGGCCCGGCATTCGGAATCACTGAAATCGAAAGACGAACGCCGGCCGCGGGGGCAGCCGTTCCAGCGTGCACCCGACGCGGGCGGCGAGGAACGTCGCCAGGAGCACCCGCCAGGACGTGGGCGGCGGCGACGAGGCAGAGCTTTCCACCTCGATGACCAGCGACCCGCGTTCGGCCTGCACGTTGATGCGAATCTGCGGCGGCACCACCGGCACCAGACCGGGGACCCGCCGGCGAAAATCCGACGACCGCGCCAGGTCGGACAGTAACGCGGCCAGCGCGCATTCGACCGCCGTGCCCACGTTCTTCACCGCCGCCGGGCGCGACTTTTTCACCGTGATATTCACGCCCCCCAGCGTCGGGGCGGCCATGGCCAGCGCCCGTTCGATCACCACGTCGACCTCGCACAAAAGCTGGTCGCCGTCCTTCATCGCGCTGTCCAGCGCGCCCAGCAGACCATTGACGCTTTGGACGCTTCCTTCCATGTCGTCCAGCGTCTCGGCCATGTCGGCGGCCAACGTGGCAGGCAACCCGGACCGCAGTTCGGTGGTCCCTGCCAGAAGCAACGTCAGATGGTTTCGAAACTCGTGGACCACACCGTTCCAAACAGCGGCGAACCGCACCGGATCCTGGCTGTCCGTGCCCAGATGTTCAGCCCCAACCACCGTCTTCATCACCGTTTTCAACAGGACGTCGTCCCTCACGGGCCGGGCTTCTACAATTTGTGTGCCACTGTGAGCGACCCCACCCCTCCGGGTGCAAGGGTGCGCGAGCTCGTCGCCGACGCGGCTGCACTAGCCGCCGCCAAGCACATCAGGGTAGAAACGGCGCCGTGAAACGGATCGGCCTTGCTTTGATGGTGCTGGGACTCTGCGCGCTGGCGGCCAGCGCCGGTTGTGCCCGCAAGGTGGGCGACGGCTGCACCACCAGCACCGACTGCGATCCCAACGGCAACCGCGTCTGCGATCTGTCGCAGCCGGGCGGCTACTGCACCATCGACGGCTGCGACAACACGTCCTGCCCGACCGATTCGGTCTGCATTCGCACCTTCCCGCAGTCGTACCTGACCAAGCCCTGCAACCCGCAGTGCGAGGACACCGACTGCGCCGCCGGCCGCGCCAATGACTGCACCGACGACGAACTCTGTATCGCCTCGGGCGTGTGCGCGCGCCAGGCCTTCGAGCGCCGCTATTGCGCCGCCACCTGCAGCACCAACAGCGACTGCCGCGGCGGCTATGAATGCACGGTGGGCGGCACGCACGGCAACTTCCCGCTGCTGTCGTCGCCGACCGCCACTGCCCATTTTTGCACGCAACTCGCCGATTGACCGTGCGACGCTAACACCGCATGGCGGGCTTCCTGTCTTTCGTCGCGCGGCGGGGATTGGGAGCCGTCGCCGCGGTGGTGCTGGTGTCGCTGGCGGTGTTCGCCATGCGCCACGCCGTGCCCGGCGATCCCGTCGACGCCATGCTGGGCGAGCAAGCCACCGACGCCGATCGCGACGCCCTGCGCGCTTGCCTGGATCTGGACAAAGGCATCGGGGGCCAGCTGCGCGCGTTCGCCCATGACGTGTTTTCCGGCACGCTGGGGATCTCGTGCAACGATCGCCGGTCGACGGTGGCGTCGCTGATCGCCGCCGCCTACCCGCGCACCATCGAGCTGGCCCTGGCCGCCGTGGCGCTGGCGCTGGTGCTGGCGGTGCCGCTGGGCACCCTGGCGTCGCTGCGTCCGGGATCGTGGCTGGACAGCGCGGTGATGGGAACGGCGCTGGCCGGGATCTCCGTGCCGGCGATGTGGCTGGGGCCTTTGCTGCTGGCGTTTTTCTACGTGCGCCTGGGCTGGCTGCCCGGGCCGGCCGATCCACCGTCCGCGGCAGGCGCGTTGATCTTGCCGGCGTTCACCCTGGCCAGCCACCTGGCGGCCATGCTGGCGCGCATGACCCGCTCGTCGTTGCTGGAAGTGAGCGGCGAGGACTTCATGCGCACCGCCCGTTCGAAAGGTCTGTCGCGCTGGGCGGCCCTGCGCCGGCACGCGCTGCCGAACGCGCTGCTGCCGGTGGTGACGGTGGCGGGCATTCAGCTGGGCGCGCTTTTGGCCGGCGCCATCATCACCGAGAAGATCTTCGCCCGGCCCGGCTTGGGCACCCTGCTGCTGGACGCGATCAGCGTGCGCGACTGGAAGGTGGTGCAAGGCGTGGTGCTGGTGATCGCGGTTTCGTACGTGCTGATCAACGTGCTGGTCGACGTGATGTACGCGCTTTTGGATCCGCGGATCAGGCTGCGATAGGCGATGACGTGAAAAGACCAGGGACCATCGTCGGCGCATCGTTGTTCGGGCTGTTTCTGCTGGCGGCGTTGCTGGGTCCGCTGCTGGCCCCGCAGTCACCGCTGGCGCAGAACCTGGACACGCTGTTGGCCCCGCCCAGCGGCGCCCACTGGCTGGGTACCGACGAAAACGGCGGCGATCTGCTGTCGATGGTACTGTTCGGCGCGCGCAAGGCGCTGCTCATCGCCGGGTCGACGGTGGGCATCTCGTTCGTCGTCGGGACCATCGTGGGGGCGCTGGCCGGCACGGTGGGCGGCTGGCTCGACGAGGCGTTGATGCGGCTGGTGGACGTGCTGCTGTCGTTTCCCGGGATCTTGCTCAACCTGGCGATCGTCGCCCTGTCACGCCAGCCGTCGACGGGGTTCATGGTCTTCGCGCTGACGGTGAACGGCTGGGTCGGTTACGCGCGCGTGGCCCGCGGGCAGACGCTGGCCGTGCGCGAGCGCGAGTACGTGCAAGCGGCGTGGGCCTCGGGCGCTGGCCTTGCCCGCGTGCTGCGCCGGCACGTCATCCCGTCGATCCTGGGGCCGCTGATTGTTCAGGCGACGTTCGGTTTCGGCGGCGTCATTCTGGTCGAGGCCAGCTTGAGCTTCTTGGGCCTGGGTCCGGCGCTGCCCTACACCTGGGGCGCGCTGCTCTCGCAAGGCACGACGTATCTGTGGCGGTCGATGCGCCTGGCGGCGGTGCCGGGCGGCGCCATCGCGGTGGTGGTGCTGGGTTGCAACCTCCTCGGCGATGGCTTGCGCGACTGGCTGGATCCGCGCCGACGATCGGACGTCGGCCCGTGAGCGGACGTCGATCGAGCGAGCGAGCGGGACGCCGCTTTACCCGCGGGCGCGTTCGACCCGACCGTCGGCGTGTTTGGCGAAGCGGCCCTCGCGCGCGGCGTGCACCGGATCGTCGCTGGGCCAAGGCCAGCCACCGAACTGCGTGCGCTGATAATCGCTGAAGGCCTGCTGGATCTCGGCGCGGGTGTTCATCACGAACGGCCCATACTGCACCACCGGCTCGCCGATCGGGCGGCCCTGCAGCAGCAACAGCTCGACCGGATCGTCGCCGGCCTGCAAGGTCACGGCAGCGTCGGCGCGCAAGCGCGCGCTGTGCGACGGCGGAATGGAATGGCCATCCACCTGCAGCGCGCCGCCGCGGAAGAAATACAGCATGCGGTTCGATCCTCGCGTCGCTGCCGGCAGCGCGAACGTCGCGCCCGGGTCCATCTTCAACGTCCAGATGCTGACGTCGCTCTCCGCCCGCGCCGCCCACGAATTCGGCGGCGCAGCCAGCGGTTTGGTGGCGCCCAGGTGGCCGGCGACGACGGTGACGTGCGTGTTCTTGCCGGCGGCGTCTTTGTGTTCGTGGTGAGGGACCTCGTCCTTCCAGAACATCGAGAAATACGGGTCGACCATCTTGTCGCGCGCCGGAAGGTTGAGCCAGATCTGGAACAGCTCCAGCGGATTGGGGCCGCCGTCGTCGAGCAGCGGGAACATCTCGGCGTGGACGATGCCTTTGCCGGCGGTCAGCCACTGCACGTCGCCGCGTCCATAGCGAGCGGTGGCCCCCAGCGAATCCGAATGGTCGATGAAACCCTGGCGCGCGATGGTGACGGTTTCAAACCCGCGGTGCGGGTGCTGCGGAAAGCCGGGGATGGTCTGGCCGTGGTACATGCGCCAGCCATCAATGCCTTCAAAATCCATCCCCAGGTTTCGCCCGGTCAGCGACGCCGCCGGTCCCATGCGCCCGTTGCCGACGGGATAGTGGTCATCGTGGTAGGCGCAGAACAAAAACGGATCCAGCGTCTCCCACGGGAAGCCGAGGGGTTTCACTTTCAGGACAACGTCGTCGCTCATGATGGTCGCTCTTTCGTCGCCAAGAAGCAGACAGCGTCCGGCTACGTTACCAGCACGCCGCCGTCGATGGGATAGGCAGCGCCGGTGACGAACGACGCCTCGTCGGAGCAGAGATAAAGGGCCAGCGCCGCCACCTCTTCCGGTCTGCCCATACGCCCGACCGGTTGGTACTGGTGCAGCTTTGCCAGCATCTCGGCTTCGTGTCCGGGATAGCTCTTGGCGACGAAGCCATCCACGAATGGAGTATGGATGCGCGCCGGGCAGATACAGTTACAGCGAATACCCTTCTTCATGTAATCGATAGCGATCGAATACGTCATGGTCAGGATGGCGCCTTTCGTTACCGAATAGGCGAAGCGCTCGGGGATGCCGATCAACGCCGCGATCGAGGCCATATTCAAGATCACGCCCCCGCCACGCGGGAGCATGCGCGCCACGGCGGCCTGGGCGCACAGGTACGCGCCCTTGATGTTCACCCGACACACCCGATCGAAATCAACCTCGCTGGTGGTTTCCAGAGTGCCGACCTGGGCGATGCCGGCGTTGTTCACCAGGATGTTCACCGGGCCGTGAGCGTCTTCGGCGGCGGCGAAGGCGGCCTTGACCGCCGCCGCGTCGGCGACGTCGCACGGAAGCGCCAGCGCGACCCCGCCCGCGGCGCCAATTTGCGCGGCAGTTTCGCGCGCTGGTTCCGCTTGTAGGTCCAGGATGGCCACGCGCGCGCCTTGACGGGCAAACAGCATACTCACCGCCTGGCCGATCCCAGAGCCGCCACCGGTGATGATCGCCGCCTTGCCTTTCAGATCAAACACCGGTCGTCGCCCTTTCGTTTTCGTCTGCGCCCGCGCCGTCGCGAAGGTACGGGATGGTTTGCGGGCCTTCCGGCAACACCGCAATCGGCACGTCGCCGCCGCGCCGACCCAGCTCGTCGCGAATGCGCGCCGAGACGTCGCCGACCGGTTCCAGGTGCGCGCGACGCACCTCCGCCGGTGACAACTCGCTGTAAAGACCGACCCGCGCTTTCAGCGCGACGATGGCCAGCAACTGCGCCTCCCATTGATCGAACATCGAAAAGCCCGGCGCCGTGATGGTGTGCAGCAGCGCGCGCGGCGAGGCGTGGTCGAAAAGCAACTGCTTGAAGTTGCCGTGGCTGGGAAACCCATCGTTGCAACGGGAAGCCGACAATATGAATCCGCCCGGAGCCACGATCTGCATCGCCGCGTGCATGCCCTTCACGGTTTGATAAAGGTTCTGATCCAGCGGATAGCCTGCGTTGGTGGTGACGACGATGGGATACGGTTTGTCGCACGCCACCATCGCCGTCTCTTTCGCGAAGGCACAACCGGCGGTGTGGGCCGGCAGCACGTCGCCGCAAAAAAATCGGGTGATCTGCCGCCGGCTGTTCAGGGTGACGTTGACCAAAAAATCGACCGGCAACAGCGCGCCGTTGTGGCGAATCTGTTCTTGCGTCGGGTTGCCGTCCAGCACGCCCCAGGTGCTGCGCGGATGGCCGATGGTCTTGGCACCGTGATAACGCATGATCGACGCGATGTCGGCGATGGCGGGAAAGATGCCTTTGAAGCCGCCGGAAAAACCAGCCATGAAGTGCGGTTCGATGAAACCCAAGGCGATGCGCCGATCGGCGCGCACATAGTCAGCGGCCAGGAAAACTGGCTGGCCATCGGCGGTTTTCCCCACCGGCAGCAGCGTCGCCGCATCGTGGGCGTTGTGATTGATCACCCGATAGCGGGCCAATATGTCGGCGCCCACCATGCTGGCCAGTTCACCGGGCGTGTTCCCGCGGTGCGACCCGGTGCCATTGACGATGACGATGCGCTCGGGCGCCACCTGCGAAAGTTCGGCGAACAGCCAGCGCAGCAGACGATCGGTGGGCAGCGGGCGCGTGATGTCCGGGATGACCACGGCGACGGTTTCGTCTGCCCCGATGCGATCGCGCAGCGGGCGACCAGCGCCGCCTGCGCCCAGCGGCTGGCGCACCGCCGCGGTGAAGGCCGCCGCTTCGTCGGGCAGCCCATCGACGAACGTCGGCTCGATGATCCGCGTGCCGGCGGACGGCAGGTCGACGTCCAGGCCGTCGCGTCCGTACTGCAGGTGGACGCGCATGCTAGCGGCCGATGCTGGGCGCCACCGCTCGCTGCCGAGAATGCCCGAGGCCCTCGATGCCCAGCTCGACGATGTCGCCGGCGTTCAAAAATTGCGGCGGCTTGGCGAAGGCGCCCACGCCGGGCGGCGTGCCCGTGCTGATGAGATCGCCCGGCAACAGCGTCATGAACTCACTGATATAGCTGACCAGCGTCGGCACGTCGAAGATCATGTCCGCCGTGCTGCCGTTCTGTTTGCTGACGCCGTTGACCTTCAGCCACATCTTCAAATTCGCCGTGTCGACCGTGTCGGCCGTGGCGATGAACGGGCCCACCGGCGCGAAGGTGTCACAGCCTTTTCCCTTGTCCCACTGTCCGCCGCGCTCCATCTGATATTCGCGCTCGGAGTAATCGTTGATCAGCACGTAACCGGCCACGTGCGACAGCGCCTCCGCCTTGCTGACGTAGGCCGCCTTCTTGCCGATCACCACGCCCAACTCGACTTCCCAATCGGTCTTCTTCGAACCGCGCGGCAACAACAGATCGTCGTTCGGCCCGCAGTACGCCGTGGTGGCCTTCAAGAACAGCACCGGCTCTTTCGGCGGATCGACGCCTTGCTCGCGCGCGTGTTCGTGGTAGTTCAAACCGACGCAGATGATCTTGCTGGGGCGGCCGGCGGCCGGCCCCCAGCGCACGTCATTACCGACGCGCGGCGCGCTGGCGCCGTTCTTTTCCATCCAGGCGTGCAGCCGCAAAAGACCGTCGCCGCCGAAGAATGCCTCGTCATAGTCCTGCCCGAAAGCAGAGACATCCACCAGCGCGCCGTCGTCGGCAATCACGCCCGGCTTCTCTTTCCCTGGCATACCAAACCGAAAGAGCTTCATGCTCTGTGCATTAGTTCGTTCAGGCATTCATTGTCAACTGACGGCTACGAATCTAATCTCCCGGGCGCGGGGCCATGAAACAACGAACCAGCCACACCGTTCTGCCAGCATGGTCCAGCGGTCAGACCATGCCGGCGGATGGTCCGACAGACGAGCGAGGGGCCGCCAACCGCCGCGCGCTGCTGGCCGACCTGCGCGCGTTGTTGCCCGCCGAACGACTGTTGATCGAGAACGAAGATCTCTTCGCCTACGAATGCGACGCGCAGACCACCGATCGCGGAACGCCGCTGGCCATCGTCTTTCCCGAAACCACCGCCGAGGTGTCCGCGGTGGTGAAGGCCTGCGCGCGCCGAGGCATTCCTTTCCTGCCGCGCGGGGCGGGCACCGGTCTGTCGGGCGGCGCGGTGGCGATCGGCAGCGTGGTGATCTCGCTTGTGCGCATCAATCAAATCATTGAAGTGGACGCGGCCAATCGCCAAGCCTGGGTCGGACCGGGCGTGGTCAACGCGCACCTGTCACGCGCGGTGGCCGCGCTGGGCTTGCACTACGCGCCTGATCCGTCCAGCCAGAACGCCTGCACCATCGGCGGCAATGTCGCGGAAAATTCCGGCGGGCCGCACACGCTGAAGTACGGCGTCACCACCAATCACATCTTGGCCCTGGAGGTGGTGCTGCCAGACGGTGAAGTGACAATGCTGGGCAGCCGGGTGGCGGACCCGCCCGGGTACGATCTGGTGTCGGCGTTCGTCGGCTCGGAAGGAACGTTCGGGCTGGCGACGAAGATTCTGGTCCGCCTGACGCCCAATCCGGAAGGCGTGAAGACCGCGCTGGCGGTTTTTACCACCGTCAACGACGCCAGCCGCGCCGTCACGGAGATCCTGGCCCGCGGGATCACGCCCGCCGCCATCGAGATGATCGACCAGGTCACCTTGCGCGCTGTCGAGGCGTTCATTCACGCCGGCTTTCCCCTGGACGCGGCGGCCGTGCTGCTGGTCGAGGTGGATGGGTTCCTGGACGATCTGGATGAACAGGCGGCGCGCGTGGTAGACGCCTGTCGGGCGATGGGCGCGCGCGACGTGCGCCTGGCGAAAGACGATGCCGAACGGTTGAAGCTGTGGAAGGGACGCAAACAGGCGTTCGGCGCGCTGGGCCGCGTGGCGCCGAATTACTACACCCACGACGGCGTCATCCCGCGATCAAAGCTGCCCGAGGTGCTGGACGAGATCTTTCGAATCGCCGCTGTCCACCGCGTGCTGATCGCCAACGTCTTTCACGCCGGCGACGGCAACCTGCACCCGGTGATCTTGTTTGACGAGCGCGAACCCGACGTCATCGATCGCGTGCGCGCCGCCAGCGACGCCATCTTGCGTCTGGTGATCCGGGTGGGTGGCGCGCTGTCCGGCGAACACGGCATCGGCTGCGAGAAGATCGACTACATGGATCTGCTCTTCTCCGAGGAGGATCTGGCCCAGTTTCGCCGCCTGCGCGCGGTGTTCAATCCGACCGGGCTTTGCAATCCCGACAAGGTCATCCCGGCGCCGGGACGCTGCGTGGAGCTGGGCGCGGGCGCCACCGCGCGGCCGGTGGGCGCATGACGAACGCGGGGCCGACGCTGGCGTCACCGACGTCGGAGGCCACGCTGTGCGAGACGCTGGCGGCGATGGCCAGCGCTGGCAGCGCCGTGACCTGCGAGGGCAGCGGCACCAAACGCCACCACGGCCCGACGGCGCCGGCCAGCGCGGCACGCGTGATCAGCTTGCGCGGTCTCGATGCGCTGACCGCCTACGAACCAAACGATCTGGTGGTGACGGCACAGGCGGGCATGCGGCTCGGGGATCTGCAGCGCCACCTGGCGGCGCGCCACCAGTGGCTGCCCATCGATCCGCCGTACGCCGAAGCCACGCTGGGCGGAATCCTGGCCACCAACAGCGCCGGGCCTCGCCGCCTGGGATACGGCACGATCAAGGATTACATCCTGGGCCTGCGCACCGCGAACGCCGCCGGCGTGATCACCAAGAGCGGTGGGCGGGTGGTGAAGAACGTGACCGGGTATGATCTGCACCGGCTGCACATCGGCGCCTTCGGGACCCTGGGCGTGCTGGTCGAGGTGAGCCTGAAAGTCGTTCCCCGGCCCGACGTGGTGGCCGCGGTGGTGATGGGATTCGCCGATCGCGGGCGGGCGCATCAGCGGCTGCTGGAGCTGGCGACGTCGCGCCTGCACCCGGCGGCGCTGGAGGTTTACGACGGCGTCGCTGCGGCCGCTTTGCGACGGACGCGGGCGGATCTGCCCGCCGGTGAGGCGCTGGCCATCGTCGGCGTGGAAGGAACGCGCCCGGTGTTCGAGCGGCACCTGCGCGATCTGAACCTGGGGACGCTGCCACCGTCGGCGGGCGCGCTGCTGGAAGGGTCGGCTGTCGAGGCACTGTGGACCGCGGTGCAAGACCTGCGCGCGCTGCTATCAGACGCCGTGGTGCTGCGCATCGGCGCCCTGCCCCAGGCGTTGCCGGTCCTGCTGGAGAAATTGGCCCTGGCACGCGCCGGTGCCGTCGGCGTGATGGCACACGTGGGAACCGGCATCGCGCGGGTGATCCTGCCGGCCGACGATCTGGCCGCCACCGCCACCCAGTTGCAGCAGCCAACCGCCATCGCCGCGCGCGCCGGTGGTTATGCCGTGGTCGAAAGCGCGCCGCTCGGTTTGCCGGGCCGCGCGCAGTTGCCGTGGCGGACCGCTGGAGCGCTGGCTGGGGACGGTCAGCCTTCGCTGGACCAGCGTCTGCGCCAGGCCTGGGATCCACAGCGCCGCCTTAACCCTGGTCGGATGGCCTCATGAGCGGCAGCGCCGATCCGCCACCCGACAAACGCCAGGCCGAAGGCTGGCCGGCGTTCGAGACCATCGCCGCCTGCGTGCACTGCGGCCTGTGCCTGGAGGCCTGTCCGACCTACCGCGAGCTGCGGGTGGAGATGGATTCGCCGCGCGGACGCATCTATCTGATGAAAGGACTGCGCCAGCAGACCATCGCTCCGACGCCGACGGTGCTGCGCCATCTTGACCAATGTCTCGACTGTCGCGCCTGCGAGACGGCGTGTCCGTCGGGCGTGCAATACGCGCACATTCTGGAGAAGACACGCACGGCGCTGCAACCAGCGCGGCCGCTGTCGCCGACGGGGCGCTTCGTGCGCTGGTTTGTCTTCGCCGCATTGCTGCCGTTTCGTGGTGTGCAACGGCTGTCGTTCAAGCTCCTGTGGCTGCAACAGGCGCTGGGATTTTCGCGCCTGGGCGCCTGGCTGGGGCGGCGCGGACTTCTGCCCGGGCGGCTGTCGGCGGCCGCCACGCAGGCGCCGGAGATCCCGTGGCGTTCGTTCCGCGATGCGGAGGCGGGCGCGCGCGACCCGAAACGACCCGGCGTGCTGTTTTTCGCGGCGCGCGGCCAGCGACGCGCCCAGGTCGCTTTTTTCACCGGCTGCCTGGCCGATCAATTGTTCGCCGACGTCAACGAAGCCACCGTGCGTGTGCTGACCGCAAACGGCTGCGACGTCGACGTCATCGCCGGCGAGCGCTGTTGTGGCGCCTTGCACATCCATAACGGCGCCCGCGACGACGCTCAAGCGTTGGCCCGCGCCAACATCGCCGCCTTCGCGGCCGCCAGCTACGACGCCATCGTCTCGAACGCCGCCGGCTGCAGCGCCGAGCTGCGACACTATGGCGCGCTGCTGGACGGCGCCGCCGACGCCGTCGCCTTCGGGGCCAAGATACGCGACATCAGCGAGTTCCTGTGCGCGCTGGGCCTGCGCCCGCCGCGCGCGAATGGACCCTCGCAGGCGGTGAAGGTCGCCTACGACGAGCCCTGTCATCTCTTGCACGCCCAGAAGATCAGCAATCCGCCCAAGCAATTGCTGCGCGCCATTCCTGGCGTCACGCTGGTGCCGCTGGAAGACGCCGACACCTGCTGCGGAAGCGCCGGGGTCTATTCGCTGCTGCAACCCGCGCTGTCGTCACGCATTGCCGCAAAAAAAATCGACGCCATCAAACGCAGCGGCGCCACCGTCGTGGCCACCGGCAACCCAGGCTGCCTGCTGCAGATCCGCAACGGCGTCAAAGACGCCGGCCTGGCCATTACCGTCGTCCACCCGATCCAACTGCTGGCCGACGCGTACGACGCGACGTCTTAGTCACGAACCGCCGGCGCGTTTCAGCGCCTCGCGCAATTCGGGGTGTTCATCCAGATATGCCTTGCGGCTCTCGCGGGTGATCTCGGCGACGATGGTGCTGTCGCGCAGGATCTTCGACTGGCAACCGAGACGCGAGTTCGCCCGCACGTCGAAGGCCTTGTCCATGATGTCTTCTTCGCGCTCGCTGGCCGGCGACAGATCGGCCAGGCCCTCCTTGACGTAGACGTGGCAAGTTGAACAGCCGCACACGCCGCCGCAAGCCGAGCCCACCTGCGCGTGGGCTTTGTTCGACGCTTCCAAAATGGTGGTGCCGACCGGCACGTCGATCTCGATTCCGTCGGGTTCGAATTTCACCTTGGCCATGTCGTCATCCGTGCGAATGGCCGGGGCCGCCGTGGCCGTGCGCTTCCATGCGCGCGGCGAGCTCCGTCTTCGGCGCGGTCTCCGCCACCTTCGCTTCGACAGCGGCGACGGTCTGGCCGCGCAGACCGGCATCAAGCGCCCGGTTCATCCGCCGCGCGGCAAAATCCTTTGACGCCCGATCCAAACCTTCGACGGCGGCGCGGATGGCCAGATGGTCGGTGCCGGCCTTGGCCGCGGTCAGAACCTGCAACGCCGCGGCGATCCCCGCCCGATCGCCGTCGGTGAGCAACTCGGGCGAGTCGGCCAGGGCCACGCGCGCCGCCGACGCGATCCGTTCGGCCTCGATGCGCTGTTCGGCCAAAAGGCGCGTTTTCACGTCCTCCTCGGCGTGCTGGAACGAATCCAGCAGCATCCGCTCGACCTCCTCGTCGGTCAGGCCGTAACTCGGTTTGATCTGCACCGCGGTTTCCTTGCCGGTGGTCTGTTCGCGCGCCGACACCCGCAAAAGACCGTCGGCGTCGACCAGGAAGGTGATCTCCAGTCGCGCCATTCCCGCCGGCATGGGCGGAATCCCGGTCAGCGAAAACCGGGCCAGCGATCGACACTCGGCGACCATCTCGCGCTCGCCTTGCACGACGTGCAGATCAAAGCCGGTCTGCTTGTCGGCGAACGTGGTGAAGGTCTGGGTGGCGCCGCAGGGAATGGTGGAATTGCGCGGGATCAATTTCTCCACCACTCCACCCATGGTCTCGAGGCCCAGCGACAGCGGCACCACGTCGAGCAGCAACACGTCGTCGGTGGCGCGCCCGCCGGCCAGGATCTCCGCCTGCACCGCCGCGCCCAGCGCCACCACTTGATCGGGATCAATGTCGGTCAGCGGACGCTGGCCGAATAGCCCCTCGACAAATCGCTGCACCAATGGCATGCGCGTGGCCCCACCGACGAGGATCACCCCCGACAGCGCGGACGGCTGAACGCCGGCATCCTTCAGCGCGCGCCGCACGGGCCCGGCACAGCGATCGAGCACCGGCTGCACCAGCGCTTCCATTTCATTGCGGCCTAACGACAACGTTCGTGGCGCTGCGCCCGACAAGGCGATCGAAACCGTGGTGGTGCCCGCCACCGTCAGCTCCTCCTTCGCGGCGCGAGCGGCATCCAGCACCCGGCGCGCCAACATTCGATCGCCGCCGGCGTCGTCGGGCGCGCCCAGCGCCCGCAGAAATTTCTCGGCAATGGCCCGATCGAAATCGTCACCGCCGAGCGCCGAGTCACCGCCGGTGGCCTTCACCTCGAACACGCCGTCTTCCAGCTTGAGGATCGAAATGTCGAAGGTCCCGCCGCCCAGATCAAAAACCGCGAACGTCCCTTCCGCTTGCTTGTCCAGGCCATAGGCCAGAGCCGCCGCGGTCGGTTCGTTCAACAGGCGCAGCACCTCCAGCCCGGCCAGGCGGCCGGCGTCGCGGGTGGCCTGGCGCTGGCCGTCGTCGAAATACGCTGGCACGGTGATCACCGCGCCTTCCAGCTCGCCACCGAGCTGGGTCTCCGCCCGCTGGCGCAGCACCTTCAAGATCTCCGCCGACACTTCGATGGGCGTCACCGCACGTGCGCCACCGGCCACCTGAAAGCGCACCACCGGATCGCCGGCCGCGGCCGGGGCGAACTGATACGAAGTCAGCTTGCGCGTGGCCTCGCCGTCGTCCGGGCCGCGGCCCATGAACCGCTTGA
The DNA here is from genome assembly GCA_036268875.1 of Polyangia bacterium. GTDB lineage: Bacteria > Myxococcota_A > Polyangia > Fen-1088 > Fen-1088 > DATKEU01. The sequence continues at coordinate 29,953 of DATATI010000078.1, forward strand.
CCGAAGCGATGGTGTCCGCCGGATAAAGCGGCGCCAACCGATCGCGCGCCTCGCGCCCGGCGACGACGCTGCCGTCGGCGCCGAAGAAGACCACCGACGGAACGATCGCTTCGCCCCTGTCGCCATCCTCGCTCAGACACACCGGCTGTCCCGCCCGGACCACCGCCACCAGCGAGTTGGTGGTGCCGAGATCGATCCCGATCGCCCGCCCTTTGCACGCCTCTTTCACGCGCGATTCGCCCGGCTCGCTGATCTGAAACAGCGCCTCAACCATGGGACGCGCCCTCCGCTTGCGCGGCCACCGATTCGTCGTGCACCGCCACCTCGTCGAGAAAACGCCGGTAATAACGGACCGCCACCAGTTCGCCCGACGCGGCCGCCTGCGCTTCCGTCGACGGCAGTGTCGCGCCAGACAGCAACGTCGCCACCCGATTCATCGCCTCCTCAGCGCGCGCGCGCATGGTCTGGGCCATCGCTTGCACCTTGGCGTCGTCCCCTTCCAGACGCGCCTCGCCCAGCTCCTGCCGCAGCTCCAAGATCTCCACCAGCAGCGCGGGCGGCGCCGTCTCCGGCTTGCTTTTGCCCGCCGTCAGCAACTGCAGCAAATACTCCGCGCGGCGGACGGGATCTTTCAGGGCCCGCCACGCTTCGTTCAACTGAACGCTGCGACCCAGCGACGCCCGCCGGGCCCGCGCGTCCGCCCGCGCGAAGCGATCCGGGTGCAGCTTGCGGGTCAGCTCGCGGTAACGCTGCTCCAGCACAGCGAGATCAACGTCAAAGCGGCGCTCGACGCCCATCACCGAAAAAAAGTCCGCCCCGGGATCAGCCGGCTGCAACGCCCCGCAGTGCGCGCACTCCATGCCGCCCCCGGCGGCCTTTTCACAAGACCAGCAAATCACCGCACCCTCTGTTTCGCTAGACAACCAAGGCGGAGCAACGAACCATCGCCGCCGCCTAGAACTGCACGCTTTCCCCGCAACCGCAGGTGCCCTTGACGTTGGGGTTGGTGAACTTGAACCCGCGCGCCATCATCGACGTGGCGTACTCCAGCGTCGATCCGTCCAGGAACACAAAGCTCTTCGGGTCAATGAACACCCGCACCTTGCCGTCTTCGAACGACAGGACTTTGTCTTCCGGACGCGGCTCGTTGTCGGCCCATTCGAAGAGATACGAAAAACCGGTGCAGCCGCCGCCGCGAATGCCGACGCGCAAACCCTTGGGCGCGCTGGCGCGCCCTTCGGCCGCTTTTCGAATCGCCACGATGGCGCGCTCTGTGACTGCGATGGCCATGACCCGGGCTCCGTTAGACCGCCGATTCCGTCTTGCCGGCGCGCGCCGCCCGCTTGGCCTTGTAGTCGGCGATGGCGCCCTTGATGGCGTCCTCCGCCAGCACCGAGCAGTGGATCTTCACCGGCGGTAGATTCAATTCCTCGACGATCTGCGTGTTCTTGATGGCCATCGCTTGATCGATGGTCATGCCCTTGACCCATTCGGTGGCCAGCGACGACGAGGCGATAGCCGACCCGCAGCCGAAGGTCTTGAACTTGGCGTCCTCGATGACGCCTTCATCGCTGATCTTGAGCTGCAGCTTCATCACGTCGCCGCACGCCGGCGCGCCGACCAGGCCGGTCCCGACGCTGGGATCGTTCTTGTCAAAGCTGCCCACGTTGCGGGGGTTCTCGTAATGCTCCAGGACTTTTTCGCTATACGCCATGACCGTTGCTCTCTTTCTGGGGCCTTTTTAGTGGGCGGCCCACTGGATGCTCTTCAAATCGATGCCCGCCTGAGCCATCTCGTACAAAGGCGACAGCTCGCGCAGCTTGTTGATCTTGCCGACCACCAGATTGATGACGTAGTCGACTTCCTCTTCGGTGTTGAACCGCCCGATGCCGAACCGGATCGAGGTGTGGGCCATCTCTTCTTCGACGCCCAGCGCCCGCAGCACGTACGACGGCTCCAGCGACGCCGACGTGCAGGCCGAACCCGACGACACCGCCACGTCCTTCAGCGCCATCAGCATCGCCTCGCCTTCGACGTAGGCAAAACTGATGTTCAGGTTTCCGGGCAGCCGGTGCTCCATCGATCCGTTGACGAACGTGTCGCCGACCTGCGACTGGATGCCCTTGCGCAGCCGCTCGCGCAGAGCCAGCGTGCGCGCTGCCTCGGTGGCCATCTCCAGCCGGCACAGCTCGGCGGCCTTGCCGAAGCCGACGATGCCGGGAACGTTCAAGGTGCCCGACCGCATGCCGCGCTCGTGGCCGCCACCGTCGATGATCGCCGTGATGCGCACGCGCGGCTTGCGCCGCACGTAAAGCGCGCCGATGCCCTTCGGCCCGTACATCTTGTGCGCCGACAGCGACGCCAGATCGGCGCGCGCGGCGTTCACGTCGAAAGGAATCTTGCCCACACCCTGGACCGCGTCGATGTGAAAGAGCGCGCCGCGTTCCTTCACCACCGCGCCGATCTCGTTCACCGGATTGACGGTCCCGATCTCGTTGTTGGCCAGCATGATCGAGACCAGGATGGTCTTGTCGGTCATCGCCGCCTTGATCGACGCGGGCGTCACCCGACCGTCTTCGGCGACCGGCACGTAGGTGACCTCGAAGCCTTCTTTTTCAAGACGCTTGCAGGTGTCCAGCACGGCCTTGTGCTCGGTCTGGGCGGTGACGATGTGATTGCCGCGGTCCTTGTGAAACTCGGCGGCGCCTTTGATGGCCAGGTTGTCGGACTCGGTGGCGCCCGACGTCCAGACGATCTCCTTGCCGACGGCGCCGATCAGCGCGGCCACTTGCTCGCGGGCATCGTCGACAGCCTTCTCGGCTGACCAACCAAAGCTGTGCGATCGGCTGGCGGCGTTGCCGAAGACCTCGCTGAAGTACGGAAGCATCGTTTCCAGCACGCGCGGGTCAACCGCGGTGGTGGCGTTGTTGTCCATGTAGATGGGAAGTTTGAGTGCCATGTGGTTATTGCCTTCGTCGTTTCGCCTGCGGGCCTAGCGCCGAGAAATTCCTTCGACCAGCAGCGGCGCCTTGCCGCCGTGGCCATGAATGCCGCACGTCCCGCACTCGCCTTGCGAGTGCGAGGGCTCGCACGACCGACAGCTGTCCATGTACGCCAGCGTTTCGTTGAGCTCGCTCACCAGATGGGTCAGCCGCCCGATGGTTTCTTCGGTTTCACGCAACTTGTCGGCGAAGATCTCCCGGATGCGGTCCATCGCCTTGGGCGCGGTGTCACACTCTTCCCAGCCACGCAGGAACGCCTTGATCTCGGTCAAGCTGAAACCCATGTCCTGCAGCTTCTGGATCCACTCGATCCGCGCCAAGGCCCGGCCCGAATAAAGACGGAAGCCACCCTTCGACCGCACCGCCGGCGTCAGCAGCCCCAACTCCTCATAAAGGTGTAGCGCTCGGACGGATTTGCCCGTCTTCTTCGCCAGTTCTCCCACCTTTAAGAGGGTCAGATTTTCCGCCGATACTTCCACGCGATTTCTCCGATGTGCCGCTGTTTCAGGTCAAACCCTAACTCTTACGTATACGTAAGGGTAATATGTTGAGGCAACTCGCCGCTGTCAAGCCGATTTGCAACCCGGCCTGCGTCCAAACATATTTGTCATTGAGGGGTTATTCGCGAGGCCGGTCTTGAAGTTGTCGGTTTTCCGCCTATTGGTCTGGTTGGCGCTCGGCGCTGGCGCGTGCGCCACCGCACCTGCGGTCGGGCGCGGCGGACCAGTCTATGAGATCTCCATCGCGGCCGTGGATGGCCAGCCAACAGCGGCCCGCGGCCCCGCCGCCTTCCCGGCCATCACCATCCAGGTCGGCACAGAAGTGGCCCGCGTCTGGCTGGCGTATCCCTCGCATCATCACGACACGGTCAGTCCGGTGATCATGGAGGGCGACGCCGAAGCGTTGAAAGACGGCATCCTGGTCGAGCGCAGTTGGAACGAAGCGGTGGTCTATCGGGTGACCGAGGATGATCTCAGCACCGGCGTGGCCATGGTCTATGTCCCGTCCATGCTCCACCCGCCCACCGTGGTCGAGCTGCACTTCGATCCCGCGGCCAAGCCCGCGACGGCAACTTCACAACGTCAACACAATCTTTCCAAAGGCCGCTCGGCTCTCCAAGAGGGCGTGGCCCTGCGCCACTTCCGCTAGCGGCAGCAGGCGATCGACCACCGGCCGCAACCGTTTGGTGGCGATCAGCTCCATCACGTCGAACAGGCGCGACTTCGACGCCAGCGTCGAACCCAAGATAGAAAGCTGCCGCCAGAACACATGGCGCAGGTTCAAAACGGGTTCAAAGCCAGCGGTGGCCCCGCAGGTGACGATGCGGCCGCCGCGCGCGCAGGCCACCACCGACTGCGGGAACGTCGCCGCGCCGACGTGCTCGACGACGATATCGGCGCCGCGTTTTCCGGTCAGTCGCTTGACGTCAGCCACCAGCGTGTCGCCGTTGCTGTCGATGGTCTCGTCGGCGCCCAGCGCGCGCGCGGCGCCGCGTTTCTCGGCGGTCGAGGCGGTGGCGATCACCCGCGCGCCGAACATCTTGGCGATCTGCAGCGCCGCGCTGCCCACGCCCGAGCCGCCGGCCAGCACCAGCACGGTTTCGCCCTGCCGGATCTGGGCCCGATCGACCAGCATCTGCCAGGCGGTAATAAATGCGATCGGCACCGCCGCCAGCTCGGCGTCACTGATGGTGGCGGCGGCGCGCGGAACGGGCACCAGGTTGGCGGCGGGCACGACCACGAACTCGGCCTGTCCGCCCCAGTTGTGCTCACCTAGCAGCTGATAGTCGGGACAAAAATTGTCGCGGCCGTCGAGACACGCCCGGCAGCGGCCGCAGGACAACCCGGGGTTCAGCACCACGCGCGTGCCCTCGTCGACGCCGCACACGCCGGCGCCCAGCGCCGAGACCACGCCGCAGACGTCGCCGCCCGAGATGTGCGGCAGGGCGATCTTCAGCGCTGGCAACCCGCGCCGCAACCACAAGTCGATGTGGTTCAACGCCACCGCCGAGACCCGGACCTGCACCTGCCCCGGGCCGGGCGTCGGCGTGGGCACTTCGGCGATCTCCAGGACCTCGGGACCGCCGTGCTGCCGAAACAAAGCCGCGCGCATGCTGACTGATCCTCCTATCGCCTAGGGCGCGCCGGCGCGGCGACGCCCTCCGCCGCCGGTCGCCACCGCTTCTTTCGTCGCCGTCACCACGTCCGTCACCGCCGCCAGAAACGCGTCCAGGGTGGCGTCGGAGATCTCGCCCATGTTCGCCACCTGCACGTAGCGCTCGGCCAGCGCGCCCTTGCAGTGATAGATGACGAAGCCGCGCGCCTTGAGGCCCCAGTACAGCGCATCGACGGTGAGGAAGTCCGGCAGCCGCAGGGTCGAGATGGTGTGCGATTCGCGGCCGGTGTTGGTCAGCGATCCAAAACCCAGATCGGCGAACACCCGGCGGATGCGCAAGGCGCGCTTGCGATAAAGGTCGCGCCGCGCCGGCACGCCCCCTTGCTCGCCGAGCTCGTCCAGCGCCGTCTCCAGGGCGAAGAACGACGACACCGCCGGGGTGAACGGTGTCTGGCGCAGCTCGGCCAGATAGCGGCGGTGGCGTTTCATGTCCAAATAGTAAACCCGCGGCGCGATCGCTTCGATGCGCGACCACACGGACGGCGCCACACACAGAAACGACACGCCCGACACCGAGTGCAGGCACTTGTTGGCCGACGAATAACAGATGTCGACGCCATCGCGCTGAACGTCCAGCTCTTCACCACCCAGCGCCGACACCGCGTCGACGATCAACGTGACGCCGCGGTCCCGGCACAAACGCCCGACGGCGCTGACCGGATTCAAAAGGCCCACCGATGTCTCGTGATGAATCATCGCCACCACGGCGATCTCCCCGTCGCTGTCCAGCGCCCGGCCCACGTCCGCCGGGTCCGGCAACGCGCCCCACGGATAGCGCAGCACCACCCGCGGCAGCTGGTGCAGCTTGGCGATTTCTTCCAGCCGATCGCCGAAGGCGCCGTTGCTGATCACCAGAATTTTTTTCCCCACCGGCACCGCCGACGAGATGGCCATCTCCATTGCCGCCGTGCCTGAGCCGGTGATCAGCAAGGTCTCGTGCGCCGCCGAAGCGCCGAACACGGGCCGCAGTTTTTCCTGCAGCCGCTCCACCACCGCGGCATAGTCGTCGTCGCGGTGGCAGACATCGCGGTGAACCAGCGCCGCCTTCACCCGCGCCGACGTCATCACCGGGCCCGGGCTGAACAGCACATGGCCGGGCTGATCCTTTTCGGCCATCAGGCGTTCAATCAACGCCATGGTGTCTTCGGCATTGGATCGCGGCGCGGCCTGCATTGTCGGGCGCTCCAGCTCGTCCCCGTACACGCGCAAAAGCCAGTCGGCGTGCAGGCGCATGTCCGTGCTGTCCACGTCCTGCCACAATTTCCCGACCACGTCGTGCGCCGTCACCAACCCGCACGCCGCCGCCGCCTGCACGCCTTCCGTCAGCGACGGTTCGGGCAGACCGTCCAGCGCCGCCAGCAGGGTCGGCGACATGATGAACAGGCCAGCGCTGACCGCCTGGTACTGGCGCAGCGCCTTGCCGATCTCATCCACTTGGTCGCCCGAAAGCCGCACCTTGGTGGCGTCATCGATGTCGAACACGCGCGCCAGATCGCGGTCCACGCAGATCACGGTCCGATCGACGGCATCCGCACCGCTCGCCGGCAAGGCACCCAGCTCGCGCACCAGCGCCGGCGCGGCGATCTGATCGGCCATCACCAGCAATAGCCGCTGGTCGCCGCCTGCGACGATGAACGGACGCGCCGCCTGCACCGACAGACCGTTGGGTTTTTCCCAGTGCGGATTCTCAAAAAAGGTGATGCCCGATTTCTGCGCCGGCGAAAGCCGCGTCGAGGCCGCGACGTGCGCGCGCACCGCTTCGCCTCCCCAGCCGACGACGACGGCGATCGACTGCACGCCCACGCTCGCCAGTAGACCCAGCGTTCGTTCGAGCAGCGTGATTCGCCCCACCATGGCCAGGCAATTGGGCCCGGCGTGGGTGCCCACCTTCGCGCCCTTGCCGGCGGCCAGAATCAGCGCGCGGGTAATCATCCCGACGGCTGGCGATTGCTTCGCCCGATCATCGACCGCTATTTCGCGGTGGCGACAGCGTGTGGCAGCACGGCGTCGACCTCGGTTCGGAAGGTCAACTGATAGACCGAGTTCTCGGTCTCCACGTACAAACGATCACCTGTCGGTTCGCCCATCACGCGCTTGACCGGCGTGGTAACCATGCGGTGGCCATTGGGATCGCGGAAGATCACCATGCCGCGGCCGACGATCGGATAACTGATCAAGTAACCGGCATATACGCGACCCACGCCCAGCGACGTCCGATCGCGGCCGTGATCTCGAATCTTTCTGGCGGTTACGTTGACCACGCTGTCGAATCTCTCTAACAGGCTAACACAGCGGCGTTCAAATTTCCCCCGCCGCGCTTGGCGGAATCTAGCACGACTGGGCCTTCTGCCGCGAGGCGCCCAAAGGGCAAAATACCCGCGAAATCGCTAGGGCCGGACCGGCCCAGCGCCGTAATCGACGATGGCCCGGGCCAGCGCGGCGGCCAGGCGATCCTGGCCCGCCGGCGAAGCCAGTGCCGCTCCTTCTTCTGGATGATCCAGGAAGCCTACTTCGACCAGGACGCCGGGCGCGCCAGTGCCACGAAGGACGTCCAACGATGCGCCCCGCTGCCGGATGCCGCGGCTGGCGTGTGGACCCAGCACTTCTTTCAACCGGTGCTCCACCAGATGAGCGGCGGTGGCCGAACGACCGGCAGCCGCGCGCACCCGGTGGGCTGCCCAGGCGGCGTCGGCGTCGTCGGGTTCCTTGGCCGCGGCGACGGCGGCGTCGTCTTCGATCTCCTGGGGAGACAGAACGTAGATCTCGAATCCACGCCGCGTCCCGGGCGCCACCCCGGGCGGACTGGCATTGGCATGCAGGCTGACGAACAGGTCGGCGTGCGCCGCCTGCACGCAACGAGCCCGCGCCCGGATGGGAACCAGGACGTCTTCTTGTCGGCACAGCACCACCTGGATCGACTCCGTCGACAACAGGCGATCGCGCAGCCGCCGCGCCAGATCCAGCGTCACCTTCTTCTCGAACACCCCGCTGTTGGGCGCGGTGGCGCCTAGATTGGAACCGCCGTGCCCGGGATCGATGGCCACCACCAGCGGCCGTCCGCCCGGCGCAGCCGAGCTGGTGGCCGGCGCGGCGATTGACACCGCCGCGGCGACCATCGCCAGGCAGACGCCGCCGGTCCGTCGGAAGCCGCTCACCGACGGACGATAACACTGGAAGCTGACGGGCGCGCTTTTGCAGCGTTATACTGCTGCGCTTCAATGCAGAGCCGGGTCCGCGCAGGAAACTTGACGGCCGCATTGCTGGTGGTGTCGCTGCTGGAGCTGCTGGTCAATCGGCTGGCCAATCGATTGTTCCTGCCGCGCTCGGTTTCGATGGGCGGCCGCCATGGCTTCTCGCTGGCCAGGGTGGTCGCCGATTCAGGGCCGTTCCTGTACCACCTGACCGGCGTGCTGGCGCTGCTGGTGCTGCTGGGGGCGATGGTCGGTCTCATCAGGCGCGGCGAGCTTTTCCCCCGGGCGGTGCGCTTTACGGTGGTGCTGATCGGCGCCATTTTCTGGCTGTTGACCGGGCTGGCCGTGTTTGCCGGCCAGATCCCACCGCGCTTCGCTCTGCCGATCGAAACCGGATACGGATTTTTGGCCCTGTTGGTGGCAGCGTCAGTGTTGGGCGCGCCGATCGAAAGGCGGCTGAAGGCAGGCGTGGGGATCTTGATCCTGCCCGCGCTCTTGCGCATCGTCGCCCTCACTGCCGAGCGCACGGGTTGGTTTCACGACGACGGCGGTCTGCCGCTTCTGCTGGCCAAGCTGGCGGATGGCGCGCTGCTGACGTGCGGCCTGGGCGCGCCGCTTTTCTGGCCGGGGCTGCCCTGGCGTCAGCGACGATGGGGCGCGCCTCTGGCCATCGCCTTCGTGGCGACCGCGGCCTTCGTCTGGCTGTTGATTGCGCGCTTCGATCTGTTGCAGGCGACGGTGCTGTACGGACTGCGCATCGAGATCGGCGGCATCGGATCCTTGTTCGGTCTGACATCGTGCCTGGCGCTGCTGGCCTGGGTCGTCGCGGTGGTGCAAACCTTCGCCGAGCCGGGCGCGATGCGGCTGGTCGGTTATGGTCTGTTGCTGGTGGCGGTGGCCGGGCCGCAAGCTGGTTCGCCGGTCGAGCTGGCGGTTTCGTTGGTGGGCTTGCTGGCGGTGGGTGTCGGCGCGCTGCGAGCGGGGCGTCCGGCGCCGCTGCCGGCGACCGCCCAGTCGCCGGGAGACTGGCGGGCCTACGTGGGACGCGTGGCGGGCGCGGCCAGCGACCCCGCGGGACCTGACGGCGCGCCGCCAGAAGCGGTGGTGGTCGAGGAAGACGACCTGGAAGTCAGTCGCATCCGCGGACACCGGCGCGGGCGTCCGGTGTGGATCCGTTTCCTACGCCGCCGCGGGCGGGTGATCGAATACGAAGCGGTCGTCGGCGAACCGGGGCGCGCCTCGCCCGACGCCACCATCGAACGTCATCGTAGCTGGCTGGCCCGCAGCCCCGAGCAACGCTTGCCGCTGCCGCGCATGCGCACCGGCGACGCCAGCTTTGATCAGAAGTTCAGCGTCCACGGACGCGTCCCGCTGGCCGACGAGGCGCTGCGCCGCCGTTTCGTCGCCCAGGGCTCGGGCGTCCTGAGCTTGTGGGCGGGCGCCGCGGCCCGCTATCGCGCGCTCGGCGACGGCGCCACCGACGGTGTGATTGATGCGCCGCTGGCCGGACGCTGGAACGGCGACGAGCCGGTGACGGCGGTGGTGGCCGATCTGGATCGTCTGGCCGACCTCATCGACGCCACGACCACGACGGCGGCCGCCACCTAGACCGCAATCAGGTTGAAGCGAGATCGAAGGGTGAATCGGTAACGTAACCGAGGCTGCACGCGCGGCTTGGACGTGGCG
>DATATI010000080.1 GCA_036268875.1 Polyangia bacterium
CGTCGAAAATTTCGCGCGCGCTTTTTTCCAGAAGCTGCTCAAACCACTGGCCGACGTTCTCCACGGCGCGATCGGCAAGGCACTGGGCAAAGGCCGCCTGGCCAACTTCTTTCACGAGCTGGTCTGCCACACCACCGGCCACCCGGTCGACGTGGCCAGCGGTCGCTTGCTGACCTCTGGCGTGGACCTGCGGCTTCCAGGTCCCATTGTGTTGGTGTTCAAGCGGCAGTACGCGTCCAGCTGGTCCGATCGCGATGGGCCGCTCGGCTGGGGTTGGAGCCATTCCTTCGACCAGGCCGTCTGGGTCGAGACGAGCAAGGACCGAGGTAAGCGCGACGGGAAAGACTTCGGCACCATCGTCTATCGCGCCGAGGACGGGCGGGAAATCGAGTTCGATCTCGTGGACATCACGAAGCGGCCAGCCTGGTTACAGCCAAATGAACGCTGGGATCGCTTCAATCGTCTCACGCTGCGTTTGGTTTCCAAGACGCGCTGGGAGATTGACGGTCCTGATGGTCTGACGCGCGAGTTTCAAGTGGTCGGGGCGGCGGCGGGAGCGGCGCGGACTGCACGCGCCGACGAGATCCCAGGACGCAAAGACTTCATGCGCCTGGCGCGCATCCGCGACCGCGCCGGCAACGCGATCGCACTCCGCTATGACGGCGCCGGCAACCTGGACACGATCATCGATTCGGGTGGTCGTGAGATCCGCATGGAGAACGACCGCGCCGGGCGGCTCCATCGGGTGATGGTCTCTCATCCGACAGCCAACGGATGGGTCGAGCATGCGCGGTACGTTTATTCAGCGAGCGGCGACCTGGCTGAGGTCTTCGATCCGCTGGGCCACGCCCATCGAATGGAGTACGCGGACCATCTGCTGGTGCGGGAGACCAACCGCAACGGTCTCAGTTTCTTTTTCCAGTACGAAGGCAGCGGTCCCGAAGCGCGCTGCGTGAAGACGTGGGGCGACGGCGACATCTATACCCGCGAGCTGCTCTATGATCGGCTCAACCACGTCACCATCTCGAAAGATTCGTACGGTCACGAGACGACGTATCAGATGAACGCCGACAACGCCGTGGTGTCGGTCAGAGACGCGCTGGGCGGCGTAATCACGTACGCGTTCGACGATGCCTACCACAAGGTCAGCGAAGTCGATCCGGTCGGCGGTGAAACCAAGTGGGAATACGATGAGCGGGGGAATTGCATCAAGGTCACTGGACCCGACGGCGCGGCGGCGGTCATCGAATTCAATGATCGCAACCAAGCCGTGCATGCGATCGATCCCGTGAAGGGAGAGTGGCACTGGGGATACGACCAGCGAGGATTGCTGATCGCCCGGGTGGATCCGCTCGACCGGCGGGTCAGGTTCATATGGAAGACGGACGACGAAATGGACGGCGCCCGGCCGCGCGTTCGCGGATCCACGCTTGCTGCTGCTCGGCGACCGGAGTCCGCGCCGCCGTTTCGATTGGCCGCGGTCATCGATCCTGCCGGGCAAACCACGGCCCTCGGATATGACCGGCAGGGCAACGTGACGTCGTTGCGCAGCCCCAACGCCGCCGAGAGCCGCTGGAAGTACGACGGCCTCGGACTTTGCGTGGCCGCCAGCGATCCCAAGGGCAACACCCAGCAGCGCCAGCACGATCCGTTAAATCGTGTGGTCTTGGTGAAGGAACCCGACGGCAATGTTCGAGAGTTGGAGTTCGATGCGGAGGGGAACGTCGTGCACGCGCGCGACCAGCAACATGACGTGCGCTTCACGTACCAGGGCATGGGCCGCCTGCGGACGCGCACCGAGGCGGGCACCACTGTCACCTTCGAGTACGACCGCGAAGAGCGCCTGATTGGCATCAAGAACGAAAAAGGCCACGTTTACCGGTTCGACCTTGGCCCCACCGGACAGGTCGTCACCGAAATCGGATTCGACGGACTCAGACGCGAGTACAAGCGCGACGCCGCCGGCCGGGTCACCAAGGTGATCCGCCCCGATCGGCAAGAGACGACGTATGCATACGACGCCGGTGGCCGCTTGGTCGAGGCCAAACACAGCGACGGCACCGCCGCCGCCTATGCCTATCGTGAAGACGGCGCGTTGCTGGAAGCGAAGAACGACGCGGGACTGGTGACCTTTGAGCGCGACAAACTGGGCCGCATCCTCAAGGAGATCGTCGGAGAAGATTGGGTTGCCTCCGAATACGACGTCCTGGGGATGCGCGTCGGCCTGCGATCATCGAAGGGCCTCCGGCAGCGCTTCGAGCGCAACGGCATGGGCGACGTTTTGGCGGTGCGGGCGCGGTTCGCGGGCGCCGACGCATCGGCCGATCACGAAGCAGGCATTCCGCGCGGTGGCCCGAACGGCGTGAATAGCCAAGGTGGAAACGGTGGCGGCGGCGATAGCGTGTGGGAAGCGCGTTTCGAGCGCGACACCGTCGGCTTGGAGTTGGAGCGCGCCCTCCCCGGCGGCGTCCGGGCCCGCTGGGAGCGCGACAACCTTGGCCGGCCGAAGATTCACTCCATTTCGCTCGGCGGCCTGTCCAAGGCGGCGTGGCAATACACCTGGGAGGTCAACGATCGCCTGCTCCGGGTCGTCGACCTGATGGCCGGCCCGACGGAGTACCAGCACGACGCGCTCGGAAACCTGGTAGCCGCGGCCTACGCCGACGGCCGCGTCGACCTGCGTATGCCGGACGCCGTCGGCAACCTCTTCCGAACCGAGAACCGCAAAGACCGGAAGTACGGGCCGGCGGGCCAGCTGCTGCGAGCGCAGAACGCCGCTGGCGGCACCACACGCTACGGCTACGACCCTGAAGGCAACCTGTCCAAGAAGATCGAGCCCGATGGCGCCATGTGGGCATACCACTGGAACGGCGCCGGAATGCTGGTCAAGGTCGTGCGCCCCGACGGCGACGCCATCGAGTTTGCCTACGACGCACTCGGGCGCCGACTGTGGAAGCGGTATCGCGGTCGAACCACGCGATGGATCTGGGACGGCAACGTTCCGATTCACGAATGGGTCGAGGCGACAGTAGCGGCGGAAGTAGTGACGGCGCCACCGCCGCTATCGACCATCGTCACCGACGAGATTGCGGCAAGGCAGTGCCGCGCCGACCTGAATGAGCGCCCCGCGCAGGGCCCGCCGTTAGATTGCGGCACCAGCGAACGCCCCATCACGTGGCTCTTCGAACCCGAGAGCTTTGCGCCGCTAGCAAAGCTTGTCGGCGATTCACGCCAGAGCATCATCACCGATCACCTCGGAACGCCCACAGCCATGTACGACGACGCCGGCCAGGAAATCTGGTCCGCGTCCATTGACGCCTACGGCGACCTCCACAACCTGAAAGGTGACCGCCAAGCTTGCCCCTTCCGCTGGCCTGGGCAATACGAGGATGCGGAGACGGGGCTCTACTACAACCGGTTCAGGTACTACGACCCCGGCGCTGGGCAGTATGTCAGCCAGGATCCAATCGGGCTTCTCGGCGGACCAGCAGTGTACGCGTATGTTCAGGATCCGACCCGACGCACTGATCGGTTGGGCCTTGCCGGCGACTCTTGCGGAAGCACGCCGACTGTCGATTGGGACCCAGCAACGGGTCGCTTCCGAGACGTCGAAAGTGGTCGGTTCATCAAGAACAAGAGTGTCCCTTGGCCGGCCGACGACGGCTTTGCCACCCGCAAGCCGGACCGACTGGTACCTGGCCAGATTCTGGACCGTTACGGCAAACCCGGCGGAAACTTCCTCTCGCCCGAAGGAACACCATTTTCAGAGCGTGGTCTTCCAACCGGATACGAAGAGGGCAAACCCTACAATCGCTATGAGGTAGTGAGTCCATACGACCAGGCCGAGTCCGGCCCCATAGCGCCGACCCCACAGTTTGGCTCAAGTGGCGGCGGGACACAGATAAAAACTGCCCATTCTGTCGGAGAATTGGTCGACATGGGTGTCCTCAAACCATTGTGATTGCGATGACCAAACGGCCTAAGTACACACTTGTGGAACGAACCTTTGATCCCAGTAAGGGTTTTCCGCGAAGTCGCGAGTTTTCTTACAAATGTTTGATCTGCGGCGATCTTGTGCCATCAAATCCCAAAGACTCCTTGCACTGCAAGTGTCGCAATATTTTCGTTGACGTTGACGCCTTTCGATTTTCCGTGCGGGAGTTGGACAAGGTCACGCTCTTCGAGCGAATTCCTGCGAAAGGTAATGCTGATCAGAGCTGAGAGCATGCGGGACTGAGCTTGATCCGATCTCGTAGACAGTTTCTCTACGCTGCTAACGCTGCCAGACGGATTACTGCGTCCGCCCCTTGGTCTAGCTGCGGTCGTTCACCATGCGCGAGAAGCCGCAACCCGCGCATGGTCTTTCTCGTGCGCCAGCCGGTTTCTTTCGCGCTGCAATTGGCGGCCTCGGATAGCGCAGCCACAGCCACCGGGCCGGCCTTGGTCAGGGATTCGAGGCACGCGATCGATCGCAGCGTCTTTGACCCGTCTGGCTTCAGCTCGAAGATCGAGGTCCATCAGGAAACTTGTCGACGCCTGACGCATGCTCCCCACGACGGGCCGCGACAACCGCCGCCATCCCACGCCGCGCAGGTGGGATCAGGCGGCGATTCCCGTTAGGATGACTGGAAGCCATGAAGAACTTCACTGTGGCCCGTTTTTGGTTGTTCGGTTTCGCGCTTCTTGCCGTTGCCATCGTCCCACGGGGTGCGCGTGCCATGGTGGCGTGGACGGCGACGATGGAAAAAGGCGACCTGTCCGAATGGAATGGACAGAACAACCCGACCAAGAAGTTGGCCGACGGCACCGTCCGCAAAAACATCGAAGTGCTGGGCGAGCAGTGGTAGCAAGGCCCTGAAAATCACCCTGCATCCTGACGATACCTTCGGCCAGTACAACCAGGACCGCGTCGACCTTGGCCACAACACCACCCTGACCGGCGAGGGCAAGGACTCGTACCTCGCCGGCTTTTACTACCTGCTCGAAGACGCCAAGACGCGCGACGAGATCGCCTTCTACGAGACCAACAACAGCTTCCGTAACTGGATGGATATCTGGGTGGAACCCAAAACCGGCGGCGGCACGACTATCAAGCTGGGCATCGAATCGAACGGCGCGAACCTCGGGTCGGTGCTGGTGTGGACCGGCGAGATCACCGCCGCGCAATGGCATCAACTGGCGCTGCACGTCCACTGGTCCAACGACGCGGCAAAAGGGATCGTCGACTTCTGGATCGACGGCAAGCAAGTGGTCACTGGCTACAAGCACAACACCCGGTTCGACAGCAACAGCCTCTTCTTTTCGACTGGATTGCATCGGGTCTTGCCGCAGCCGTATGTCGAAACGCTGTACCTGGACGACTTCGTCGAGGGCGACAGCCTGGCAGACATCAACCTGGGCGCAGCGACGGTCGGTCCGGGCGACAGCGGCATTACCGACGCGGGCGGCGGCACGGATGTCGGCAATGCCAGTGGCGATGCGATCGGCGGCACGGGCGGTGCCACTGGCAGCGGCGGCACGAATGGAACGGGCTCGGGCGGCGCGCCAATGAATAACGGAACTGGCGGCACCGGGTCGGGTGGAGCGGCGGGCGTTGGCCCGGGCGGCGCCAGCAGTACTGCTGGAAATGGGTCCACGACCAGCACCAGCAACGGGTGCACCGTCGCTGCCGGTCAGCAAGCGCCACCGAGGCGCGACACTGCCGGGCTGTTCGCGATCGGCACTTTGTGGCTCGCGGCCCGGCGTCCTCGTCGCCGACGCTGACAGAGCCGTCTTCGGAAAGTCTCGGACTACATCAGGGCGTGCCGTCCACGATGACGGGCTCGTCCTGCTCGGGCAGATGCTCCTTGCCGTCGAAGTCAATCAGATGGCCGGAGCGCATCGCTTTCGTCTCTAGATAGAATCGGTTGTGGGCGTTGGGCGGGATGATGTGGGGAATGCGCTCGGTGATCACGACGCCGTGTTCTTCCAGTTGTTGGATCTTTTTTCGGATTGTTGGTCAGCAAGTGAATTGAATCAATGTTCAGGCTGGCCAGCATGTGCGCCGCCACCGCGTAGTCGCGCTCGTCGTCGCGAAAACCGAGGGCGATATTGGCGTCGACGGTGTCAAGACCGCGGTCCTGCAGGGAGTAGGCGCGAATCTTGTTCGTGAGGCCGATGCCCCTTCCCTCCTGTCGCAAATACAGGAGAACGCCGCAGGCGCCGCTGGCGATGACCTGCAAGGCCTTTTCAAGTTGGTCGCGGCAATCACAGCGCAACGATCCCAGCGCATCACCGGTCAGGCATTCGGAATGCAGTCGAGTCGGCACGTTCTGTTTACCCATCACATCGCCGTGGACCAGCGCGATGTGCTCCTTGCCGTCGCGGTTATTCCAGAACGCGACCACCCGATAGCGGCCGAATCGGGTGGGTAGGCGGCTGCGGATTCTCCCGCGCTGGACGGCGGCGGCACCCGGCGCAGAGTCGTCACCCCCGCGGCACTCGTGGGCGGGCCTGGTCGATATTTTGCGCCAGCAGCATCTGCGCGGCGCGCTGCTCACGGTGTTCGCCACCGGCCTTTTCTGCGCTCCGCTTGTCACTTTCAGTCTGGTGCTGGGACGCTTGTTGGGCGCGGCGGGACTCTCGCCTTTACCGCCAGCGTCGATCGGCGGCGCCGGCGAACCACGACATCCGTGAGGCCGGCGAGTTTTTCGCCCTTTCCATGAAACTGCGGCTGCCGGCATTGACCGCGCCATCCTTCAGCAAAGCGTTAGCCGGCCCGCCCGAGGCGCCGTCCCGGCCCCGGTTGTTTTCACCGTAGAAGCCCTTATGTTTGCTCACTCGTGGGGAACTGGATCTTGGTCGTCGAAGATGATGCGGAAACGCGAGAGGCCCTCGTTGACTTGCTCAACAGCTCCGGATTCACGGCGCTCGGCGCCACCTGCGTCCTGGACGCTTTCGAGGTGATGGTCGAAAAACGCCCTTCTCTGGTCTTGAGCGACATCAATCTAGGCGATCACCATGGCGGCGAGTTGCTGGACATGGCCATGAAGATCCTGGGGGATGAGGCCCCCCCGTTTGTTTTTGTGACCGGTATGTCTGCCTGGGACATCCCCGGGTTTCCCACCTCGGCGCCGGTGCTTAAAAAACCAATCAACGTCGACGCACTCCTGAGCATTGTCACCAGGCACTGCCTGGCCGGAAAGGCCACATGGTCCGCCAACTAGTCGGCCCCCGCGCACGCGGACGCCTTCCGTCAGCAAAGCTAGTGAAGCGTCGCCCGCTGGCGAAGCGGACCGCAATCGGCCATGACCACCGTGACGTTGTCGGGGCCGCCCGCCGCGATGGCGGCCGCGATAAGGGCCTCGGCGGCGAGGGAAGCATCGGGGGTCCGGTTCAGGATCTCGGCGATGGCTTGGTCCGAAACCGGGCCATGCAGGCCGTCTGAGCAAAGCAACAGACGATCGCCTTCGCGGAGATCCACGTCGGTCCCCACCGGCTCGACGTGGTTTCGCGTTCCCAAGGCCTGCGCCAGGATGTGACGAAAGGGCGAGCGCGCGAGCTGCTCCTGCGTCATCGCGCCGGTCCCCAAAAGCTCGGCGGCCATGGTTTGATCGCGCGTCAAGGGGCGCAGCTTTTCCTCCCGTAACAAGTAGGCGCGGGAGTCGCCGACCTGAGCAATCGCGATACGGTCCGGAGAAACAATGGCCGCCGTGCAGGTGGTCCCCATCCCGCGTTCTTCCGGGTGGACCGCGGCTTCCTTCAAGATGGCCTGGTTTGCTCCGACGATCGCGTGCTGCAGTGACTGGCCGGGGGCTCGCACGACGGCCGCGCCGGCGTTCTCGAGTTCGTGTTGGATCGACACCGCGGCCACCTGAGCAGCGACGTCGCCGGCCGCGGCGCCTCCCATCCCGTCGCAAACCAGCAACAGCAGTCCTGGGCAAGACACCGAGAGGTCCGTGCGGGCACAGGGACGGCTGATCCTTCCCGATTCCAGGTCGGCAATGACGAAGGTGTCCTGGTTCTGCTGACGTTGCGAGCCGATGTCGGTGCCCCCACAAACCGTGAGCAATCGCTGCGGGCGCTCGCTTGGGCCGGCATCACCTCCAAAAGACAAGTGGGTCATCGCCGAGAACGTAGGTCCGATATCGAGTCGATGTCAGGCCTTTTTCTTACTTGACGGACGTCCCAATCAAGATCGTCAGGGCAGGTACTTGATGAGGTAGGCTCCGGCCGTGGCTTGGATACAGGTTCCGGCGGAAAATCATCCCGTCTTTCTGGAGGCGCTGCCGAAAGATCCGCGCGTGACGACGATGAAAATGTTTGGCGGGGTCGCCGCCAAGGTCAATGGGCACATCTTCGCCGGTCTGTTTGGACGGTCGACGATGGTGTGGTTACCGGAGGCAGAGAGGGCCGCGGCGCTGCGGCTGGAGGGCGCGGCGCCGTTCGATCCGATGGGCGACGGTCGCGCGCGCAGCGACAAGATCATGCTGCCCGAACGCTTCATGAAGGATCCGCCCGAGCTCCGTCGCTGGCTGGTGCAGGCATTCGAAGCGGCGGCGGCGCTGCCCGCCAAACCAGCCAAGAAGCCAAAGGCCCCCAAATAACCAGGGACCCGAAACCCGCGATCAGGCCGCCCGGCGGCTCTCCAGCACGGACAGGATGTTGCCGGCCGGATCTTTGAACCAGGCGATCGTCGGTCCGCGCTGGTCGCGGGCGATCCCTTTGTCGTCGGTTTTGAGATCGGGCAGGTCATAGCGCTCGAAGCGAACGCCTTTCGCGGCCAACTGAGCGACGGCCTCATCGACGTTACTGACCGGGAAATTCAGCACGGTGAACGTCGCCGGCGCGTGGTTGGGCTTTGGATAAAGGAACACGTTTTCACCGCCGCCGAACTGGAGAGACAGGCCCATCCGGTCCTCGACGACATCCAGGCCCAGGATCCCCCCATAGAAATCCTTGGCCTTCTGCAAATCGTTCACCGAAAAACTGCTGAATGCGTGGCTGCCTTTGAGCATGGCGACTCCTTGTACAGGGCACCTTGGTGCTGGTCCGTCGCCCGCGCAAGCGGCAAGAGAGCTGACCAGCGGCGCCCAAGCCCATGTGGCGGCACCGAGGTGACGGCGTCCCAACCGGAGCGATCCTGGCCAGCGGCGGGCGCCCCCAGGGCTTTGACTGCCCATTTGCGGACAGCGCGAACGTCGAAGTTCGCGGGCCGGCTTAATTCCCGAGCAGCTGCTTCACGGCGGCGATCAGCGCGGCACTTCCGACGCTGCGATCAGTCCCGATTGGCAGGCGGTGCAGATACCAATGCACGGTTGCGGTGTAGGTCGCGCCGGGCATAACCGTTTCGTAGGCGCTGTGTTCCTCGAGCTCGATGTACGTGGGTGGATCGTTGCAGAACATCTCCACATCGAAGTGCCCCGGAGGCGGCATGCTTGGTGGAACGATGGGCTTGAAGGTCTTGACGAATAGAAGATCGCCTTTGGGATTAGGAGCGACATGCGCAATAAATCCGCCCTCTGTCTCGGAACCGGATTTCGCCGATCCTTTGCCGGCCATGTGCGTTTTGTTGTCGTACCAGGTATAGCCTTGCGCCAGCTGCAGCTTCATCACCTGCGGCTCGCCCGCGTTCGAAAAATCGACCTGCGACATCGTTCCTGTCGGGAAGAACGTCAGGCCTCCGGGGAAAACGCGCGTAACTTCCCAATGTCCAATCTGGTACGGCGTCGTGCCGAGATTGGTGATCGTGTAATCGATCGTTATGCTCTGCTTCGTCGTATCAGCGTGAAATATCTTCGCGACACTGAGTTTCTTGTTGTTCTTCGGAGTGGTGTAGGCAGCACTCGTTGATGTGATGACCCCGTCGGCGCCGACCGTTGTCGTGTAGGGTTGGTTGTCAATAATCGCCGGCGCCGCAAACATGTTCAGAACCCAGTCGTCAGCTGGGCTCGGCCACAATGTAGAGCCGAAATACATTGGGTTCTCGGTAGGGCCGGTCAGGAGCTCGTCCCCATCCAGCTGAAAGCTGGTGATGCGGGCCCCCAGAGAGGGCTGCATCTTGAACATCAGCGAGCCGAATTCGAACACGTCCAGATCGCCCCGCTGAATCGGCAACGTCAGGGTCAGCGCGCCGCCGCCGTCGCCATCCGAAGACGCGTCACCGGGCGCGTCGGTGCTGGCCGTGTCTTGTGGCAAGCTGCTGTCCGCCGCGTCGCCAGTCGCCGCGTCGAGGGCACTTCCACCCGCGCCGCCCGAGCCCGGCGCACCACCGCTGCCGCCCGAGGTTCCACCGGTGGCCTGGGCGCCGCCCGAGCCGGACGACGCTGGCGGCGCATTGCTGCTGCTGCAGCCGCCGACGACCAACAACGCTGCCGCGGCCATCAACCTGGCGGCCTCACGCCCCAGCCGGGTCGTCGCCGCGCCCCCTGAAAGTTGAAACAGGACCATCGTGCCCTCCGATCACCAAACGAACGTGGAACCCGCGCCGATGAAGTTGATGGTCTGGGTCT
The DNA here is from genome assembly GCA_036268875.1 of Polyangia bacterium. Classification (GTDB taxonomy): domain Bacteria; phylum Myxococcota_A; class Polyangia; order Fen-1088; family Fen-1088; genus DATKEU01. The sequence goes on from DATATI010000080.1 coordinate 10,491, forward strand.
CACCGCGGTACCAGTCCGACTTCCAGTGCATGTACTCGGCGCTGAGGACGATGGCGTAGATACGCTTGGTGAGAACGACGTGATACTCGGCGTTCTGCCGCAGCAAGCTGGTGCTGGCCGTGAACGCGTCCGACAGCGTCTCTTGCACGGACGCGGTGCCGCCGCCCACCGCCACGCCGTTGCCGTAGTAATTGTAGGCGATGTTCCCAAAGAGACCTCGGAAGCTGCGCAGCTGATCGCCCGGGAATGGGTTGCCATTGGCGTCCATGCCGCCCGGCAGATCGTGCGCCAGCGGCCGCCCGGGATCATCCTGCTGGAACGGCACATCGACGCCCATCCCCTTGCCGGTCCAGGCGCCGCCGCCCACGCGCAGGCCGCGCACCTCCAGACGGGCCACACCCATCGCGCCCCAGGCGGTGGTCGACACTGTTCCAGTCGACGTGCTGTTCAACTTTGCCAGTTGCTGCGCCAGACCCTGGCCTTTGATCACCAGCTTGCCGTCGTCGCCAAACAGCAGCAGGTAATTAAGCTCGCCCTCGCCGCGTGGATAACGGGTGATTTGATAGTCGGGCGTCGTGCTCGGATCTTCCAGCGACGCTTGCAGTTGCAGGCCGGCCAGCCGTGGCGACATGTACCGGAACTGGGCGTTGGGCGCGGCGTAAAGCGGGCCCGCGCCGACGGAACCACACGCGATGGTGGTCCCGTCGACCAGGCACGGATTGCCAACCGCGAACTCGTACGCGTAGGCGTTCACCTCGCCCGAGGCGGACCCGAAGATCGAGAACGTGCGGCCGAAGAGAAACGTTCCTCCCGGGCCGGTCAGCGATCCCCACGCTTCACGGACGTCGACATCTTTGTTGGCGCCGGTCCCCTTGGAGCTGTCGATGCCGTTGATCCAAAAGGAGACGAAGCCCTTGGCCTCCAGGGTCTCGGTGAACTTGGTGCTGACACCGAAGCCGATCTGGGTGCCGACGAAGCCGCTGCGGATGCGCGAATCGAACAGCTTGTTGTTTTGATCCTGTGAGCTGTTCTGGAACTGACCGCCCACCAGCTTGTTGTTCAGGTTGTGCGGATCGCCGTCACCATCGGCGAGTTCATAGTGGGCCTCGGCGCGGCCGGTGGTGAAGACGCGCCAACCGTCGGCGTCGTGCAAGACCACTTCGGCCTTGGCAAAAGAAGGCGCCACCGACAACGCGCACAGGACAGATACCGCCGCAAAGATCGAACCCAGGCTGCCGAATCGTCTCATTGTCTCTTCTCACCCCCAATGGGATACACGAGTATCACAGCACGACAGCATGCCGACGCGCCAAATGGCCGAGCCTAGGCGGCGAGCACGCCTTCCCTACGGCTTGCCAAGAAAGACGAACAGGCCCCGTTTGGAGGAGATGACGATGTCGTTGATGCCGTCTTTGTTCATGTCGACGACCTTGAATTCGCGCGCTACGCCCGATGCTTTTTGGGTCGGTGAATCAACGTCGATCGGGTGCGGCTCGAAGTGGACCGTCGGCGTGCGGACCAGCTTGAAGACGTAAAGCACCGTCGGCTCGGTCCCGACGCCCGCGGAACCGGAGCCGCCGGCGTCGCCGGTGGTGAATGGGTGCGCCAGGAAGGTCTTGCCGGTGACGATGTCCTTCAGCCCGTCCCCATCCATGTCCTCCAGCCACAGCGAATGAAGCTGGGAGAAGGCGACGTTGTTGTACATCGCCGCCTCTTGCGGGGTGTTCATGATCATGTTGCGGGTGAAGGTCCCGGCCGGGCTCTGCCTGAACCATGCCAGGCCGTACCCGTGCGAATTGGACGAGCAGACGACATCGTTCAGGCCGTCGCCATCCACGTCGTACACGTACATATGGCTGCCGCCGATGTCCGGCGCGGTGTCGAGGTGCTCCGGAATCGAGAACGCGATGTTGATGAAAGTCCATGCGCCGGTGCCGGTCGCCGGCTGCAACCAGATTCCGCTTCTTTCCAGGAGATCCATCTTGCCGTCGCCGTTAACGTCGCCCGCGCCCAGACCGTGGATCCAGCCGCAGCAATTGTCCTTGAACGGATACATCCGCGTGACGGAGTGGAACGGCCAGGGCGCGGTGGGGTTGGCCCAGTCGACCTTCCAGTAGCCCCAGGTCTCGGGCGGCGTGCAGTTCTTGCAGGCGCCCAGGATCTCAGGCTTACCGTCGCCGTCCATGTCGGCGTAGATCTTGTGCTCACCCTTCACATCGGCAGAGAACTGGAACTTGGGCCAGTTCCCGGCGGCGCCCTTCGGGTTTTGGTACCAGTTGCCGGTGCCGGACGGGATCGGCTTGGTGTTGCCGGTCGGGATCGGTCCGATGTCCGACGCCGCGATCTGAAGAATATCGTCCCAGCCGTCGCCATTGAAGTCATAGCCGAACGCCGACCACGAATCCGAAACGCCGGTGTTGATTTCTTCGGCGGAGCCGGTGACTGGCAGATCGTCGTGGCCATCGCGATAGATGTGCTCACCGCCGGCCGTGTCATAGCCGGGCGCGAAGGGACCCTTGTACCAGCGCCTGCCGGCGGCGACGTCCAAGACACCGTCGTGGTCGTAATCGCCGACGGCCACGCTCTCGGCCAGGAAGCGATTGTGAATCGTAATCTTCGTGTACGTGAGATTCGGATTGGTCGCCTTGGGCGGGGCGCCGCCGGTGCCCGAGGCGTCGGTGCCCTCCCCGTTGCCGCCCGAGCCGCCGCTGGCTGCGTCCACTGCCGACCCGCCCGTCCCCGACGACCCACCCGACCCTGACGACCCGCCTGATCCCGACGACCCGCCCGACCCCGACGACCCGCCGTTCGCGCTGCTGCCACCAGAGCCCGATGCCACCGGCACCTTGACCGCTTGATAGCTGCACGAGACGGAGGTCAGCGCGATGGCGCCGCAAATGATTGACCTCAGCGAGGGGACCACGCGCGGGCGCGCGATCGACCGTGAGTTTCTTGGCCCGTTGAACCCATTGAACATGCCGCGACTAAACATGGGCATACAGACGGCGCGCGCCTCGCCAGCAGGCAATAAATTTGGTTTTCCAGCCATTACCAAGGCTTCAAAGGCTACCGCGGGTAAAATATCTTCCTTGACCATCCGACGCGGCCTTTCATTTTGGGCCGCGCGGATGGGCAACGACAAACAGGTCAGGAAATAGCCCGGAATCTACATGCGGGCCATGCAGGCCATCACCGCGGGGTTCGCCACCGCGGGCAGCGACAGCAAGTAATCGGCCACCGCCGTCGCATCGGCGTCGGTGATGGTGGCATTGGCCCGCATCGGCGAGCACAACGTCTTGCCCATTTTATCCTTGGCCATCTTGATGGCGGTGACGACGTCGCTGACCATCCAGCCCATGATTCCGGTCATGTCCGGCGTGAGGTTGGCGCTCTGGAACATCATCGTGCCGCCGTCGCCGGTGATGCTCGATGTCTTGCCGCCCTGGAAGCCCTTGGTCTCGTCGATGTGTAGCGGCGCGGTGGCCGCGGTGTTGACCGTATGGCACGTGGCGCACATGAGCGTGGCCAGATACTTTCCGTTGGCCGCGTCGGCCGGCGCGGTGGCTCCGGGCGCCGGCAACATCGTCGGATCGGCCGGCGTCCACTGCGCGGCGGTCGGCGGCGTGGCAGACGTCCCCGCGTTGTCCTTCACCTTGTGCACCACCGGCACCAGCTGGCGAAGATAGGCGACGATGGCGCTGGCGTCGTCGGCGCTGAGGTTCGCATACTGATAGTACGGCATGTTGGCAAAGAGAAACGTCGCTGCGCCGGCGTCGGCCGCCGCGGCGGGACGCATGCCTTTTTGGAAAGCGTCTTTCAATTGCTGATCGGTCAGGCTCATGATGCCGGTCGCGTCGGGCGTCAGGTTCGGCGTGCTCAAGCAATTGCCGCTGGCGTCGGCGGTACAATCGACGCCGGCGAAAAGGTTGGCCGTGTCCAGCGCGCCGCCGGTCAGTTTCGGGGTGTGGCAATTCACGCACCCGAGAAGGCTGGTCAAATACTGACCGCGCATCTGCGTCGCGGTCAGGCCGCCACCGTCGCCGGCCACATCAGTCGCCACGTCCGCGCCGGTGTCGGTCGGCCCCGCATCGCTGCTGCTGCCGCCGGCGCCTCCGGTGGCGCTCGCACCGCCCGCGCCGCCGGTGCCGGTGGTCGCGCCACCGGAGCCCGAGCCGCCGCTGCCGGCGTCTTTCGCGCTGGAATTGGAGCTGGAACTGCAAGCACCACCGGCGATGACGACGCCAGTGAACAATAAAGCGGGGACGATTCGGGAAAAGGTCATGCTTTGATCTCCTTAGTATTCAAAAAATGGTGGTCAGTCTTTGTGTCGCCCGGGCGGCTTGGCAAGACCCAGCAACCCGACAATTCGGTGATACGAAGGCAACAAAAGCCGGTTTCCAGGAATTGGACCCGCGGCGACGACCAATCGTCGCGGTGATAACGTGCCGCGCGGAGGATAAACATGACTGAGCCGTTGGTGCAATGTCAGGACGCTGCCGGGCCGATTGCCACCGTAACCGTGGATCGCCCGCAGGCCATGAACGCCTTGAACGCGCCCACTCTGGAGTTGCTGCGCGAGACCTTCGCCGCCTTGGCCTCCGCGCCTGGGGTTCGCTGCGTGATCCTGACCGGCGCTGGGGAAAAAGCGTTCGTCGCCGGCGCCGACATCAAGGCCATGGAAAGCCTGACCTCCGAGCAAGCGCGGGCGCTGGCCGAGCTAGGACACGCCGTGGGTGACGCCATCGAGGCGCTGCCGGCGCCGGTGATCGCCGCGGTGAACGGGTTCGCTCTGGGTGGCGGTTGCGAGCTGGCCCTGGCCTGCGACTTCGTGCACGCCGCCCAAACTGCCCGCTTTGGTCAGCCCGAGGTGAACCTGGGCATCATCCCCGGTTTTGGCGGCACGCAACGCCTGGCCCGCCGCGTGGGGATCGGACGGGCGCGCGAGCTGATTTACAGCGGCCGGGTGATCGACGCCGACGAGGCGCTGCGCATCGGCCTGGTCAACGGCGTGCATCCGCCCGCCGAACTTTTGTCGCGCGTGCGCGCCATCGCCGAGAGCATCGCCGCCAAAGCGCCGCTGGCGGTGACGGAAGCGAAGCGGGCCATTCGCCAGGGCGCCGATCGCCCTCTTTCGGAAGCGCACGCCATCGAACGGCGACTGTTCGCTGGTCTTTTCGACACCGCCGATCGACGGGAAGGCATGCGCGCGTTTGTGGAAAAGCGGCCGCCGAAGTGGACCGCGCGCTGAGCGCCGGCGCGCCGGCGATTCTCAGTGCGGGTGGCGGTGGTGCAGATCCTCGCTGTGCTCGTGCGCGTGCGCGATGGCGTCGTGATGATGCGGGTGGCTGTGTGCGTCGGAGGGCATGGGATCGTGCTGGTGATCGTGGTGCCCGTCGTCGTGCCGGTGCCAGTGCTCGTGTTCGATGGCTTCGTGCTGATGACGGTGGGCGTGGCGTTCGGACAGGTGCAGCCACAGGCCAAGGCCGATCAGACCCGCCGCGATCGGAAGCTGTACGCCGGGCCAGGGCGCGCCCAGCGCCACCGCCGCCACCACGCCGATGAAGGGCGACACGCCAAAGACGGACGCCGTGCGGCCGACGCCGACGATCTTCTGCGCGCGCAGATAGAACTGCAGGCTGACGCCAAAGCTAACCGCCCCCAGCAGCAGCAGGGCCAGCGCCGCGCCCGGCGACGGCGGGGTCTGCCCAGCGAGCAGCGCGACGACGCCGGACGCTGTACCGCCCATGATTCCTTTGCCCACCACCACCAGCACCGGATCGTGATCGGCCAGCGGCCGCGACAGCAGATTGTCCACCGCCCAGGCGAACGCCGCCGCCGCCACCAACCCGGCGCTCCACCCGGCGTTGTCGGCGCGCAACGAACCAACCACCAGCGCGGCGCCGCCGGCAAAGATGGCCAGCGCGGCGAACAACACCCGACCGCCGATGTGCTCGCGCATGAACAGCCAGGCCAGCAGCAAGGTGAACGGCGCCTCCAAGGCCAGCAGCAGCGACGCCGTCGCCGCGTCGGTTCGTCCCAGCCCGCGCACCAGCAGCGCCGGCGCCAGCGCCGCGCCGACCAGCGCCACCATCAAAAGCCGCAGCAAAGAGGGCGGCGCCAGCAAGGCGCGGGCGCTGCCCTGGTTGTGCCCGCCTGACCGCGGAACCACGCGCAGGCCGGCACCCAGCGCAGCGCCGAGATAAAGCAGCGAACCTGAGAAAAGCGGACTTGCCCCCACGCTGGCTTTTTGCAGCAGCGGCGCAGTCACGCCGAACAAGCCAGCCGCCACAAACGCCAGCGCGACACCGCGTTTGATCGACCCACCGGTGTTGGTTTCGCTGGCCGTCATCGACGCTGGATGGGACCCATCCACCAGTAAATCTAGCAGCGTTCACGCAAGTGCGTGCGCTGCCCACGCGCAGCCCGCGCACGCCGCAAAATCCACGTCAGGCGCGCAACGAAAGACACGAGCCGCTGAGTAGTCGCATGCGCACTTGTCTGTGCAATGCCGATACCAGCGGGTTGTTTTGGCCGAACAGGCGAGTCGACGGTGATTGGCGTCCGTTAGTCCTGATCGCCGTGATGCCGCTGTCGCGAACCGATCGGGTTGGCGCGCGGATCTTGACTTCCATCGACGCTGGCTGCGAAATTTCAATACCTTGGGGCTCTATTTCTTCTTCTTGGCGCTCTGCTTGATCCCGGTGACCGTCGTGGCAGGCGCGCTGACGGCCAGCTTTCGGGTGTTGCGCCGCCTGGCCACCTTGCGGCGGGCCGAATTCTCGGTTTCCACCACCGAGGTGCGACCGGGCGACACATTCGAGGCGCGCGCCACGGTGGTGCCGCGCGCGGCGCGGGCGGTGACGGTCGAGGCCCACCTGACCTGCACCATGTTCGATCACCGGCCGCACGAACTTTATGCCAGCACCCGCCGGATGACAGCGACGCCAGCGGCCGCCAGTCAGTACGCCGTCGATCTGGTTCTGCCCGAGTACGCGCTGCGCACCGGCCGCGTTGGCGACAGCACGACGGTGGCCGAGAACGCCCACCGGATGCTGGTGGTGTGGACCGTCGATTTCGAGGTGCGATCGGCGGGCGGCACGTTGCTGCACCGCCGTTCGCGCGCCTTCGAGGTGCCGCGCGGGCGGCGCCTCAAGACCCAGCTGCGTCGCATGAGCCTGCTGGCCATCGACACGTTCTCGTCCATTCGGAACGACATGCTGTTCAACTGGCTGGTGCATCTGGCCGCTTGCGACGGGCCGATCACGCCGGCCGAACGCACCCAGCTTTACGAGCTGGTGTCCGAGATGGTGGGCATGGCGGATCTGGAAGACGCCAGCGTCCGCGTCGAGCGCGAGCTGCAGCGGCGGCTGGTCATCGACGGTCTTTTCCTGCACCGCTATGTCCCGCTGGAACAGCGGCTGGAGTTTTATCGGGCGCTGCTGACGCTGGCGTTGACCGACGGGCCCTTGGTCGACAAGGAGATGACCTTCCTGTTCGAATCGGCCAAGGTCCTGGGCATCAGCGACGAAGACGTCAAGACCATCGAAGCGGAGGTGGCCCTTGCCCGCCAGGCCAACGCCAACTAGGACGGCCGTCTCCGGGATAGGCGCCGCGCTGACCATCCTGCTGGCGCCGGTCGCCGCCTTCGCCCACGAACGCTGGGTCAAGCACGACGCCAAGCCGTTCGACCACGCCTACTTTCACTCGATGAGCGGCGAGGTGCTGGAGCTGTCGCTGCTGGCCACCGCCGCCGTCGCGGTGATCATCGGCCTTTGGTACCTGGGCGCGGTCACCCTGGTCGAACGCTGGACCCCCACGTCGGTCGAGAAAAATTTGTCCCGCCCCAAGCACGGCCCGCTGGGACGTTGGTTGATCGCCGTGCTGCGCTTTGCCCTTGATGGGTACATCGACAGTCCGTGGTATGCGCGCGCCGAACGGGTGGCGGTGTTCCTCTTCGCGCGGCTGCCTGGCCTGGTGCTGCTGCTGGGCGCCCACGACGGATGGCTGGTGATGCCCAGCTTTCCCATCACCGGTCCGCTGGCCAAAGAGATCGTCATCGTCGAGGTGGTGCTGGCGCTGTGGATCCTCTGGGGCCGTTTGCAGATGGCCCTGGGTGGCGCGTTCATCGGCGTCTTCGTCTACCTGTGCGTGGCCTATCGCCTGGCGGCGGTCGACGCCATGCCGCTTTTGGCCAGCGCGCTTTTCTATCTCGAGTCGAGCCCGGGGATCGTCCTTTCGCCCAGGCAGGTGGCGGGCATCCGTTTCGGGTTGGGGGTGGGATTTATTTGTCTCGGCCTGGTGAACAAGATCTACGACGCCGGCCTGTTCATCGGCGTGGGCGACAACTATCCGCAGCTCATCGCCGGACCGCGCAGCGTGTTTCCCTGGCTGACGCGCGAGTCGTGGTCGTTCGCCACGGCATTGGGCGAGATGGTGTTCGGCCTGTTGTTGTTGCTGGGGACGTTCAGCCGCATCACCGCGCTGGTGCTGACCCTCATCTTCAGCAACTTCATCCTGGTTTTCGGCTGGGCAGAGATCGTCCACCTTTATCCCATCTCCGGTTTCGCCGTGCTGTTTTTGCACTCGTCCCCGCGTACGGCGCTGGATGGGATCCTGTTTCGCGCCCACGTGCGTGCCTGGCGGGCGATGGGTTTCCGGACGTCGTTTTTGCTCTATCGGGCGTCGGTGTTCGTGGTGGCGATCGCCGCGGGGGCGTTGCTGATCTTCGCCCCCCTGTATGTGACGGTCGAGTTGTTACCGCGTATCTGGCCGTAGGGTCGTTGGGGAGACTCTTGTGGCGACCGCCGCCTTCGCCGGCTCGGCAGGAAGAGCCACACGAGCCTACGGAATGAGTCCCCGCAGGTGACGAACTGGAAATTCGTGTCGATGCGAACGTCGGAGCCGACCCTGTGGCGTTCGGCTTGAAAGAGATCCAACGGATAGACATTTCCCACTGTCATCCCAAAATAGTCGCCGACTGATCAACCTCGATGGTTCCTGTCTCTGGAAAGTGCAGGCCGCCCAGATCAATGGCCAGTTGGCCGTTGATGACAGAGGAATGAAGTCGCGGACAATGCCAACGACGGTGTTGCAGGCCGCTGCGGGACACCGGTCGGCGAGTTACCGGTGATAGGAGCGCCAGCTTGTAACCGCCAGACTTGGTCTTGGTGAGCCCCACCGGCGCCGGCGGCGGTCCGTCGATAGGACCGCCGGCCGGACCGCCTCCGCTTCCCCCGCCCACCGTGCCACCCCCGTCACCGCCCACGCCGCCGTCGGAACCGGCCGCGCCGTGCCCATCACCTGGACTCCCCCGTTCCTGACGCAGGCCCTCCCCCCGCGTCAGGGCCCTCCGCGCTAGATTTCAACCCTGCGCAACCCGAAAAGAAGACGACGGCAAAAGCCATCCTTCCCATTCTGGCCCGCCGGTGCGTCATCAGCCCTCCACCGTCAGGTGAGTGTCCAGGCCGAATTGCTTCCGTGACGGTCAGGAAAGATTCTTGGCCTGGCGCCCACAAAGAAAAACCGCCGCAGCGAGGGAGAAACCCGCTGCGGCGGCGTGATGATTCGGGGGATGCGACTTACGGCATCGTCGGCATCGGTACCGCCGTGGTGGGCGGCGTGCCCTTGTAGAACTGAATCTCGTCGATCGAGTAGTCCCAGTCCGGATCGGTGCCCAGGAAGGCCAGCTCTTGAATACGATTCATCACCTTCGCCGAGCCGCCGGTGGCCGACGCGAACGTCACCGAGTACTGTGCCCAGTCGCTGGTCAGCGTTACCAGCGAGCGCGGGTGGTTGTAGCACTTCATCGAAGCGTCCGGACAGTCGCCGCCGACGCTGACCGCGTTGGTAGCCGGGATGACGAAGTTGACCGTGATCTTGTTGGTGTTGGTGGCACTGGCCGCCTGGTTTGCCTTGGCCCAGAAAGTGACCCCGTCGAACACCGAGATGTCGACGCAGTAGATTTTCGCCGTGGTGTCGATGGCCAGGTTGAAAACCGTGCCCACGCCGTAGCCGCCCATGGCCGGCGGCGTGGCGCCCATACCGGAGTAGTGGCCAGCGTGGGCGGTGGAGACCGCGCCGCCCGCCGCCTGCATGATCTTGAACGAGTCGGGCGCGGCCTTGACGTCGTTGAATGACGACCAACCGGGCAACAACGCCGCTTCTTCGAAGTTATCGATGAAGACCTGGTCGACGGTCAGGACGCGCGTCCCGGCGCCGTCACAGACACTGGGGCCGGCCGTGCCGCCATCGGTGGTGGCCACGGTGCCGCCAGTGCCGGTGCCACCGCCGTCGGTCCCGACGGTGGTGCCGCCAGAACCGCTGGCCGTGGTGCCGCCTGTGCCACTGGCCGTGGTCCCACCCGTGCCGCCGGTGGTTCCACCGGTGCCGGTGGTGGCCGGATTGCTGCTGCCCGTGCTACAGGCCGCGCTGGCCATAGCGGTCGCCAGGAGCGACCAAAGAACCGCGTTGTTTCCCATTTTGAAGTGTCGCATTTTCGCTCCGTCGTTTGAGCCGCTAACAGATAATTGTGACATCCAATTGAGAAACTATTCCTTTTGAAAACACCCAGTCAAAGTAAATCGTGGTCAATTATCACTGTTTACTGGTTAATCACTCGGTCTTTCCCTCAACCTTTCATGCCTGTCACTGTCATCCCCTCAATGAAGTAACGCTGAAAGGCAAAGAAGACGATCACCGACGGCAACGTCATCAACATGTTGGCCGCCATCAGCATCGACCAATCGGCGCCCTGATCGATGCGCATTCCGAAAAGCCCCAGGGACAGCGGGAACTTGGTTTGATCGCGCAGGTAGATCAGCGGACCCATGAACTCGTTCCAGGTGCCGAGGAAGCTCATGATGGCGATCGCCGCCAGCGTCGGGCGAAGCTGGGGAACGATGACGAACCACCAGGTCTTGACGATGCCCAGGCCGTCGATGCGCGCCGCCTCTTCCAGCTCGCGCGGGATGGTCTTCATGTGCTGGATCATCAAGAAAATAAAAAACGCGCTGCCGAACCACGACGGCAGCCACAGGGGGTTCAGCGTGTCGTACCAACCGAGGCGCCGCCACACCAGGAACGACGGCACCATGGTGACCTGCGAGGGGATCATCATCGTCGCCAGCAGCAGCACCAGGGCCACGCTGCGTCCGGGCCACGACAAGCGCGCGAAGGCGTAGGCGACGAAGGCGCTGGAAAAGAGAAAACCCAGCGTGCTGAGCACCACCAGCAGAAGACTGTTGCCCACGTACTGCAGGAACGGGACAGAGTCGAACGCGCGCAGATAATTGCGTTCGACCTTGGCCAGGGTGGCGGTGAACGTCGAACTGGGCGTCAGCGATAGCTCCAGCCGGGCCTGGCGAATGCGCGGGCTGGAACCGGCGGCCCGCAATGGCACCCAGGTTCGCGCGCGGACCGTGGTGTCGTCGAAAGTCGGCGGTTGAAACGAAATGCTCAGCGGGCGGTTCTGCGCCAGATAGGTGGTGCGGGTCGACTTCCAGTGCGTGCCCCCGACATCCAGCGTGGCGGTCAAGCCGTGCCAGCTGTCGTCGGGCCGCAACGAGAGAAACAGCTTGTGAATGTCCGACGGATCAACCCCGGGCGGCAGCGCGAAGTCGTAGGCCACGACTATGGGCTGGTCCGAAGGTGAGCGAAACTGATAGTTCAACCGGACGGCGTTGCCGGAAGGCGCGAAGCCGGCGTTGTCAGCGCCGAGCTGCCAGCCGCCAGAGTCACTGCCGCCCGCCAGTTTGAACAGTCGTCCGTCCAGCGTGCGCAAAGTCAGCGCGGACAGTTCCAGCCGCGACAGTTGATCGGACAGGGCTTGCCTGGCCGCTTCGGGCGTCAATCGCTCGCCGAAACGGGCCGCCAACCGGGCGGGCGTTTCGTCCCACGCCTGATTGGGCAGCTGCGCCAGCGCACGACTGGTCAACGCCGACGCCGCCGAGTCCACCCAGCGGCCACGATCGATCGACGCCGGCACGTCATCGGGCAGGTTGGCGGCCACCAGCGTGCGCGCCGCCTGCCGCAGCAGCGGCAGCGCCGCTGCAAAGCGCCCGGCGGCGACGTCGTCGGGTTTGCGGACCGTCACGTCGTCGCGCACGTAGGGCGACTGCCCACGAAACGCCGGGAAGGTTGGCGCCATGTTGCTGTCGCCCAGCTCTTCGTCGGTCTTGATGCTGGTGAGAAACATCCACACCAGCGGATAAAGACAGCCCAGGACCAGAGTGATGAGGAGAACGTGAATCCACCCGCGCGCCGCCACCCAGCGCCCGAACCGTTCGACCAGAGGATGAATGGCCGAGATTCGCCGAAGTGGATTCTCGCGTGGCCGAACCTCCGGCTCGGCCCGAACAGAGTCCGTCGCGGGAGGGTCCGGGAACCCATCCAGCGTTCCCGGATCATGTCTGGTCATAGTGCACCCAACGTTTGGAGAGCCGCAGCTGGATCAACGTCAAAGCCAGCACGGCCAGAAACAGGATCCAGGCCAGGGCGCTGGCGTAGCCCATCCGGAAGTACTGAAATGCCTGCCGAAACAGGTAATAGGCGTAAAACAGCGTCGAATCGAGGGGACCGCCGGCGGTCATGATGTAGGCCTCGGTGAAGATCTGCATGGTGCCGATCAGCCCGACGATCGAATTGAAGAGAATGTATGGGCTGAGCATGGGCAGCGTGATGTGCCAGAAGCGGCGCAACGGCCCGCAGCCGTCGATGTTCGCCGCTTCGTAAAGTTGTTTGGGGATCGACTGCAGTCCGGCCAGCCAGATCACCATCGACCCGCCCACCGACCAAACGCCCATCACGATCAGCGCCATCTTGCTGAACCGCGGATCCTGCAGCCACAGCGGCGCGTCCAGGTGGAACGGATGGGCGGTGAACCGACTGATCACCCATTCGAAGGCTCGCGCCGGGACGGTGTCGAAGCAGAAGCGCAGCGCCTGATTCAAAAAGCTGGTTCGCGCGTTGAAGATCCAGGTCCACAACAGACACGACGCGACCACCGGCATGGTCACCGGCAAATACAAACCAGTGCGGTAAACGCCCATCGCCCGCACGCCCGAGTTCAGCAGCAAGGCCATGGCCAGCCCGGCCGCCATCAAGATCGGGACGCGCAGGATCATGAACGCAGTGTTGAGCAGGCTCTTGTAGAACACCGGATCGGCAAAGACATCGTGATAATTGGCCAGGCCCACGTAGCGCGCTTCGGTCAGCACGTCGTAACGGGTAAAGCTGAGAACGATGCTGAAAATGATCGGGCCGCCGGTCAGCACGACGAAGCCGATGAGCCACGGGCTGGCGAAGAACAGGGCCGCCCCGGTCTCGCGCATGCGGTAGCCGTGCGAACGACGGCGGCGGTGCGAGAAGATCACCACCGCCACCAGCAACCCGACCACCACCATCGCATAGGTTCCGAGGTAGGGCCGCCAATCGACCACGTGCGGGGGCGGCGGCCGCGACAGCTGGTCCAGTTGCCGTTGCACCGGCTCCTGCATGATTTGCAGGGCCAGCTTCGTCTCGTCGGCGCCGGTGGCGCGCGCTTGCGCGGCGTATTTGTGGCCCACCGCCGCTTCGTACGCGCGCACCTGTTGCCGCCACAACAATTGCCCGACAGGCGTCACCGGACGGATAAACGGATTCTCTAACAACGACTGGGTGGTGCGGTAGGCGGCTTGAAACGCCTTCGGGATGGCTGGATTGTCGAAGATGTTCTCGCGGAAGAGCTTGTCGGTGTACGTCCGGTTGGCGTCGACGTTGGGCAGATACAGGCGGCCTTCGTTCTGTTTGCGCTCGCGCTTGCTTTGCTCCAGGCGGTCAACGACGTTCCAGGTCCGCAGGTAACGAATCAATTCGAAGGCGCCCTTTTTGTGGCGCGAGGTCGAGGGAATCACCAGCGCCCAGCCGCTGGCCCAGGTCACCGGACCGCGTCCCTTGGCGGCCTCATCGGCGGGCAACGGCGCCGGCGTGACGGCGACGTTCATGTCCGGCTTCCAATCGCCCAGCGTCTCCAGATACCAGTTACCGTCGATCTTCATGGCCACCTGGCCGCGAATGAACGGATCCAGCGGGCCGGCCTGAAAACTTTGTTGAAAGGCGTTGGCCTGTTCGACGCCACCCAGATCGTCATAGATGTCGGTCATGAAGCGCAGGGCCCGCACCACCGGCGGCGAATCCATGGTGGCGTGCAGGCCGTCGGCGCTGAGCAAGTGTCCGCCGGCTTCAAAGGCGAACATGTAAAGGTAACTGTCGCCAAAGGCGGGCGCGAATCCCAGGCGCAAGAGGCCACTGTCGGGTTTGCCGGGCAGGCGGTAACGGCTGAGGCGTCTGCCATAGGCGCGCAGCTCCTCCCAGCTGGCGGGCAGGCGCGGCTCGCCGTGGGCGTCGACCAACCCTTCCTGGTGCAGGAGATCCAGGTTGGTGAACATCATGCGGGCGTCGGCGATGGTGGGGATGCCGTAAAGGCGCGGTGGCGCGGTCGACCCGGGCGGGCGAAAGCTGGCCTCGGCGACGGCCCAGGGGTAATAGTCGCCGAGCTCGATCCGGTTAGGGTCGGCCGCGGCCTGTCCCTCGATGAACGGGGTCAGATCCTGCAGCGCGCTTTTGGCCGCCCATTCACCGACGGCGAAGCGATCGAAGAACACCACGTCGGGCGGAACGCCGCCGGCGATCCCCAGCAGCAGACGTTGCGCGTCGCCGGTTTCGTCCTGGGCCGCGCTGGTGGTGACCGTGACCTTGTATTCGGGATGCAGCTGTTCAAAGCGATGAGCGGCGCCGTAAATGTCGTCGCCCGCCATCCAGCCGGCGTAAAACACCAGCGGCTCGCGCCCGTCGCTGGACGGTCGGTCCGCGCGCAGCCCGAAATAAAGCGCGCCCCCGGCCAGTGCCAGCGCAAGTGCCAACCCCGCCCGCGAGACAAATCCGGTGCTCAAGCTGCGCGCCCGCCGCTTAGTCCGAGCACTGGGCCGCCCGGGTCAGGGACATGAACGCCGTCGGTGGCTGCCAGGCGCCCGCCATGTAATAGTCATAATTGCGCTCGATCCCGGTGCCTTCGCCCAGATCGTTCCAGGTGGCGATCACCACCATCTGCGCGTCCGCCGACGAGGCCAGGCGAGCAGACAGCAGCGACGTCCCTTTCAAGACGCGGTCGGCGGCGGTGGCCACCACTCCGGGCTTGTCGCGGCCCACCGGATCCCACTTCACCATGTAATGATCCAGAATGAATCCATTCAATGTCGAACGGCTGGCGCCATTTTTCAGAGTGTCCCAGGTGAATTGCGCGTCGGCGACGTTCTTCATGTTGGGGTCGGCAAAGAACGCGTTGTCGACCGAGACGAAGGGCATCACCCCGAAATCCGCGGCAAAGAGCTGCTTGAGGCGGGCGATCACCGGCGACGACACCTCCGCCGGCCTTAATGTTCCGGCGTTGTAAAAATAGATCAACGGGCGGTTCTGAACCAAGAACCAGTATTGCTTGGCGATCTGGGTAAAGAACGGCTTCCACTTTGCCTGGTAGATGGCCTGCGCCGCCGCTTCGGTGTTGCTGAGATCGGGGCTGGTGCGAAAAGACACCGGGCTGGACGACTGACCCCAGGCCCAGGTGTCGTCGAACAAGGCGATCTTCACGCCGTCTGCGCCGGCCCGATCCAGCGCCTGCGACAGCATCCCCATTTGATTGGGGCTGGTGGTCAAGTCAGGGCCATAGGTGTTGACCAGAAAGAATTGCAACCCGGCCCAACGGGCGTCCAAAAGCTCGCGGTACCAATAACCAGCATTGCGGGGATTGTAATAATTGGCCGGCGCGGTTCCGAAACCGAACAGCGGATGGGCGGCGCGCATGCCGTGCGGGTGGGTGTTGGCCCAGTCGTTTCCACAGTTGACGCCGTTCGGACAGTCGCTGAAAAACATCAAGACGGCGCCCAGGTCGCGCGTCGATTTGCGCGTGCACGTCGGCAGCAACGGAATGTCGGCCTGCCAGGGATCGGAATAGACCAGCGCGCACGGCCGGTTGGCCTGCTGGCAAAGGGTGTGCACGACGTCGATCCTACGGACGTACTCGACGGTGCGCAATTGACCGGACCATTTGCTGACGGTGTCGGCGGGTGGTTCGCTGCCGTTGATCTGACAAAACGCCGCGCGTACGAACGCCTCCGGGCTGTTCCCCAGGTTGACGTCGATGGTGCTGGGCGCGCGGGTGCACGGCCCGACGAATTCGTCGCGAACCTGAAAATTTGGCTGCGCGGTGGGATCCGGCAGCGTCAGGTCCGCGCCGGCGTCGGCGGTGCCGGCGCCGCCCGTCCCCAACCCGCCCATGCCACCACCGGCGCCGGCCATCGGGGGCGGCGCCGTACCGAGACCGCCCAGTTCGCACGCTGACGGCGGCAGCCCGCTCAGCAAGCACAGCGGCAGCAACCGAACGCGCGATCCAAACGACGTCAGGGAAGGTCGATTCATAGCCCGGGAGAGTTTCAATATACCAGGCATCGCGTATCGAACCTCCCTTTCGATGACAACGGAGGGCAAGGACGTTGTGGCGCGCCGGGTTTTGCAACACTGCACCCGCTGGCACCCTTTGGCCGTCGCCCGCAGTATCTGTCTATCTGAAACAGTCAGAGCGCGACAAGCAAAAACGAAGTCAAAGACCAGCGTTGACTGACCGCAAAGGCCACTCGGTCAACTTTGGTTTTTGACCGAACCAAATCGTCGCCACGTTTGTTGCTCGTTGTTTGCCGGTCGGTTACGTGTGCCGAGAAAAGAGCCGGTAAATGTCCTTGGTTGACCACGATTTCCTTTGACGAAAATGGCTCGAAAGTCCGATCGTGAGCAGATGTACAGGGACGAATCGCGGTTAGCTGGGCGCTGCTGATCGGCATGGACACATCGCGATTCAATCCGCTTGGCGACGTGGTCTCCGTGGAAAAAACCACGCAGGGAGTTCTGCTGGGCGTGGGAGAAGAAAAATTCCGCGTTGACGTGTTGCGGGTTGATCTTTTGCGGCTGAAGATTTCTCAGGCCGGCCGCTTTGACGACAGCCCCACTTTCGCCGCCAGCTTTCAGGAGCCCAGCGCCCCGCCCTTTAAGTTGGACGAGACCGACGACACGCTGACTTTGGATACCGGGCGACTGAAGCTGGTGGTGGGGAAACAGCCGTTCACCGTCGACGCCTTCCGCGCGGACGGCTCGGTGATCTTTGAAGACAGCCGCGACGACGTCGGCAACGGCGGCTACCGCCAGCTTAATGATTCGTTCATGATCACCCGACGGATCGGTCCGCACGATTCGATCTACGGCCTGGGCGAAAAAACCGGCCACTTTGATCGCCGCGGGCGCACGTTCATTCTCTGGAACACCGACGTGCTGGCGCAAAACGTCCTGTCGACCAACCGCCTGCACGAGGCGGATCTGACTTTGAACGGGCGCAGCACCAACTTTGATCCGTACTATGCGTCGATCCCATTTTTCTATCACTGTCGCGCCAACAATGGCGACGCCAAGATGGCCGGCTTTTTCATCGACAATGGCTATAAAGCGAACGTCGACTTTTCCTCGCGCAATCAATACAGCTATCGTTTTGGCGGCGGGCAATATACCGAGTACGTCTTTGCTGGCCCGAACATGGCGGACATCCTGTCGGCCTATACGTTCGTCACCGGCCGGATGCAGGCGCCGCCGATGTGGGCGTTGGGCCATCACCAGTGCCGTTTCCACGATTACACCGACGAGCAGATCCTGGCCATCGGCCGCACTTACCGCGAACGCGACATCCCCTGCGACGTCCTGTGGCTGGACATCGGTTACATGGACGGCTACCGGGTGTTCACCTGGGACAAGACGAAATTCTGCGACGTCCCGGGCATGATCGAAAAGATGAAGGCGCACAAGCTGCGCCTGGTGACCATCGTCGATCCGGGCGTGAAGGCCGAAGTCGGCTACTCGGTCTTTGACGAGGGCCGCGCCCGCAACCTGTTCTGCAAGACCGAGGCGGGACAGCACTATGTCGGTCATGTCTGGCCGGGGCGGACGGTGTTCCCCGATTTCGTCAAGCCGGAAGCCCGCGGCTGGTGGAGCGAGCTGAACGCCGGCCACGTGCAAAACGGCATCGCCGGCATCTGGAACGACATGAACGAACCGGCCACCGCCGACGTCGAGCCGTTCGCCATGCGCTTCGACCGCGACGGCGCCAACCACCCGCACGAGCGTTATCACAATCAGTACGCCCTGCTGATGGCCATGGCCACCCACCAGGGAATGCGCACCGCCCAACCGCACGTGCGGCCCTTCATTCTCAGTCGGGCCGGGTTCGCCGGCATCCAGCGCTATGCCGCGCAGTGGTTGGGCGACAATTGCTCGGACTGGAACCACCTGCAGATGAGCGTGCCGATGTCGATGGGTATGGGCATCTCCGGCCAGCCGTTCATCGGCGGCGACATCCCCGGTTTTTCGTCGACGCCGACGCCGGAGCTGGCGGTGCGCTGGACCCAGTACGGCGCGCTGACCCCGTTCTGTCGCTTTCACAACGAAGCCGGGGAGCCCGATCAATATCCCTGGTCGTTCGGCCCCGGCGTGGAGAAGCGCAGCCGCGCGGCGCTGGACCTGCGCTATCGCTTGCTGCCGTACATCTACAGCGCGTTCATGCGCGCAAGCGAAACCGGCGAGCCGGTGCAGCGGCCGTTTGTCTACGATTTTCAAAATGACCGCCACGCCCGCGAGACCGAGGACGCCTATCTTTTCGGCGACGCCCTGCTGGTGGCGCCGGTGCTGGGTCTCGGCCACACCGCGCGCCACGTTTACCTGCCGCAAGGGACCTGGATCGATTGGTACACCGGCGAAAAACATCCCGGCGGACAGTTCATCACCGCGGCGGCGCCGCTGGATCGCATCCCGCTGTTTGCCCGCGGCGGACGCGTCATCCCCGGCTATTCCACGACACCTCGCTCGACCATGGATCACCACCCCGATCGGCTGGAGCTGCGGGTGGTGGTCCCCGACGAGGATGGCGAGTTCTACTCTTGCCTGCACGAAGACGACGGCCTGACCGACGCCCATCTGTCGGGCGCCTTCCTGCGCACCACCTTCTGCCTGGCTCGGCAAGGCGATCGCGTGCGGGTGAATGCCAAGGTCACCGGCAACGGCTATCCCGAGTTTCGCCGCCGCCTGTTTCGCCTGACGTTCCTTGGTTGCCGCCCCGACAAGCTGGCCCTGGGCGGCGGCGAGCTGCGCACCAGCGACGGCAGCCTGGAGTTCGACAACCACGGCGAAGACTTCGAGCTGACCTTCGCCGCCGCGGTGGCGTCGTCACCGCTGGCCTCGCTCGCGGCACGGTGACGGCGGCGATGACGCAGCCGATGCGATCAATCGCGCCGGGAAGACTTCGGTTGCAGAAGCTCGTTGGCGAAGCGGGGCGGGACCACGCGGCCAGGCGATTTGTCGCCGGCGCGCTGGGCGTCGATGCACTCCTTGGCGGTCATCAGCACCTCGCGCACGTCGAAGCCGATGTGTTCGACGCCCTCGGCGGCGCCGATCGGCCGCGGCCAGTTGCAGTGCGCCAGCACGTAGACGTCGCGGCGCACGCGCACCTTGGCCCGCTTGAGCCCGGCCAGAAGCGGCGTCACCAGGTTGTCGTCGGTGACGAACACGGCGTCGGGGCGATCGTCGCGACCGAACAAAAGCTCGGTGATGCCTTCGCAGCCGACC
The DNA here is from genome assembly GCA_036268875.1 of Polyangia bacterium. Classification (GTDB taxonomy): domain Bacteria; phylum Myxococcota_A; class Polyangia; order Fen-1088; family Fen-1088; genus DATKEU01. The sequence goes on from DATATI010000080.1 coordinate 30,180, forward strand.
GGGGCCACGTGCAGCGCCCACAAGCGGTTCTTGTCGAAGCCACGCTTGAGCAAATATTCTTGCGTGCGCTCCAGGTTGGGCGCGTGCGGGGACAGCACGGCGATGCGTTTGCCCTTCTGCAAAAGGCGGGAGCAGGCGCGTTCGATGAGGCCGGTGAAATCCAGGCTCAGCAGCGCGGCATGGGGCAGTGGCGCCCAGATCGCCACCCGCGGCAGCCCCGGCGCCTGCAGGGCCGGCAGCAAATACGTAGTCGCCGAGTTCATCAGCAACAGGCCCGCCACGCTGTTGTGCGCGACGGCGTCGCACAACACCTGATAGGCGGGATTGTTGGCGCGGCCGTCGATGCCCACCAGCGGAAGCACCTCGCCGGGAATGCCGGTCTCGCCCTTTTGGATCAGCTCCAGGATGGTGGCCAGAAAGCTGGTCCATTCGATCGAGCCCGGCTGTTCGCTGGTGACCCACAGGTATCGATTGTGGTGCGGGAAGATCTTGGCCACGAAGATGCCGCGCGTGCCGTCGACGGTGATGAGACCTTCGGTGCGCAGCTCTTTCAGGGCCCGGGCCACGGTGGGGCGGGTGACGCCGAACTGTTCGATCAAGGCGTCGTACGTGGGCAGCTTGGCGCCGTGGGCACGCGCCCCCGACAAGATTTCGTTGCGCAAAACCTGAACAATCTGCTCAGCCTTACGAGACGGCATGCACGGGCACCAAGGTGGCTTCCTATACCACGACCTTCCACGTTCTTCGTAATGGCGGATACTCAGCACGAGGACGCTTGATGGCGACGGTGGACGATCTCGGCGAAGGTAACCCCGACAGCGACGGTGGCGAACAATGGCGCGGGTAGTTCTGCGGAACGTTCAAAAGACCTATACCGGCGGCGGCACGGCGGCGGTGCGCGATTTCAACCTGGACATCGCCGACGGTGAATTCGTGGTCTTCGTCGGACCGTCCGGCTGCGGAAAATCCACCACCCTGCGCTGTATCGCCGGCCTGGAAGAGGTCACCGGCGGCACCATCCAGATCGGCGGGCGGGTGGTGAACGACGTGCAGCCGAAGGACCGCGACATCGCCATGGTCTTTCAGAACTACGCTCTTTATCCGCACATGACGGTGGCCCAGAACATGGCCTTCGCCCTCAAGATCCGCAAAGTGCCCCGGCCGGACATCGCCCAGGCGGTGGATCGGGCGGCGCGCATCCTGGGCATCGACAAGATCCTGACCCGCAAGCCCAAGACATTGTCGGGCGGTCAGCGCCAGCGGGTGGCCCTGGGGCGGGCCATCGTGCGCAACCCCAAGTGCTTCCTGTTCGACGAACCGCTGTCGAATTTGGACGCCAAGCTGCGCGGCGAGATGCGCGCCGAGATCAAGCGCCTGCACCTTGATCTGAAGAGCACCACCATCTACGTCACCCACGATCAGGAAGAAGCGATGACCCTGGGCGATCGGGTGGTGGTGATGAAAGACGGCCTGATTCAGCAGTGTGGGGCGCCGCTGGAGGTCTATCAGCGCCCGATCAACCGCTTCGTCGCCGGTTTCGTCGGCACGCCGGCGATGAATTTCTTCACCGGCAAGGTGGCCAGCGACGACGGACGGCTGTGGTTCGACGAAGGCACCGGCCGCCTGGCCATCCCGGCCTGGGCCACGGACGCCTTGCACGAGCGGATCGGCCAAGAGGTGGTCCTGGGCGCGCGCCCGCAAACCATCAGCGACGCGCCTTTCGCCGTCAACGGCTTCGCGGGCAATGGTCACGCGGACAATGGCGCCGCCAACGTCCTGCCCATGAAGGTCGAGGTCGTCGAACCACTGGGCGACAAGATGGACGTCTATCTTTCCACCAAGACCCACCACCACGTCATCGCCCGCGTCGAGGCCAGCCGACCGCTGACACCGGATCAGACCATCGCGGCGCATTTTGATCTGGACCGGCTGCACTTCTTCGAGCCGAACGAGACGGGCGCGGTGCTGGCGACGGCGCCGCGAGCGTCGTCGGCTCCCGCCTAAGAAAATGCAATCCGCCCAGGCGTAGCCGGCGCAGGCCTCAAGATCGATCCCCGACGCCTACCACCACATCGTGGCGGACAACGAGATCATGTCGCGGTCGGGCTTGATGGAGGGATCGAGTTCGGCCGGGTAGCCGCTGCGCACGATCACGTTCGAGCGGTAAATAAAGCGCGAGTATTGCAGGACCACCTGATCGTGGGCTTGCCACTTTGAACGGAAGATCAGGCGCGGGGAGACGATCGAAAACGACTGCTTGCTGTCGTTCGAGTCGGGCATCACCTCGTCGAAACGGAACGAGGCGGCCAGCCAGGACAGCAAGCTATAGCCAGCCTCGGCGCCGAACTTGCGCTTGGTGACGCCGTCATATTTCGAGCTGGTGATGATGTTGACGCCCTTGTCGTCGCTGGTCACCCGGGTCTGCATGCCGAACAGGCTCAGCACCAGATCCGGCGTCTCGCCGGTGAAAACATTGGGATAGCGCAGGATGCTTTGCAGGCTGACGTCGTATTGAAAGGCCAGGGTGGTCAGTGTGCCGGTGCCGTTGCTGTTGGGGCCGAGGTAATTGTTGATCAGGCCCTGGCCGCCGCCGGTGTTCATGATCTCCAGGATCCGGCCCACTGAGCCCACGTTGGTGGCGGAGGCGCGCGCGGCGGCGAAGTACAGGTGGCCGAGGTTGCCGGTGGTCAAACGAATGTCGGTGCCAAGAACGGTCATCTTGCCGTCGGGTCGAGTTGACTGCGACGCGCGATCGTCCTGGGTCCAGGCGAACAGATAGTGAAACCCGACCGTGGCGGTGCTGAGGTACGCCACCCCGGCGTGCAAGTGATTGACGAACCCGCTGCCTTCATTGGGATTGCCAAAGTTGTTCCATCCGGACGGCAACACGTCGTTGGGGAATTTGTCGAACTGGCCCAGAAAACCCTGCTCGACCTGGATGACGGTGTTGCCCAGTCCGACCTTGGCGATGATGTTCTCGCCCACGCCGTTCAGGCGAGCGATGGCCGGCGTTCCATAGCGGCCTTCGTCGTATTCGCCCATCACGCCGTACCGGTTGGTGAAGGCGCCGACGTCGATGTCCAGGTGGACGTTGCGGGCCAGGTGGGGCAGACGGAAATTGACGAAGGCGTCGCTGATCCCCGACTGATCGGGTGGGTTGTAAAAGCTGGCGGCGGTGGTGGCGGTGCGCGACAGCAGGACGACGTTGCCGGTGACCTCCTGGTTGCCGTACGAAAAATTGAGCTGGGTGTAAGGCTGCGGAACGATCGAGGTGTAGGTGAACGAATCACGGTAGTCGGGCGTCACGGGCGGGGCGTGCAAGACCTCCTTGTGCTGCTCGGTGGTGGCCACGCCGGCCCGGGTGTTGAGGCCGACCCGCAACGGCATGGTGAGAAAGCCGTGAAAGTCGAAGCGCCACTCGGCGTCGTCGGGTGCCCGCTGGCCGTAGGCGGGCGTCAGGCCGCCGGGCAGCGCGCCCACCTGCGGCGTGCCAGGAGCCAGGCCGAGCGAGATGGACTGCCGAGCGTCGTCCTTGCTGGCCGGCGGGGTGCTGTCGTCCGCCGCCCGAGCCGGCAACGACGGCAAGAACAAGCACGCGCCGGCAATGACGCCCCACCAGCAAAAGCTGTGTCTCATTTGGAACCTGCTTTCTGTTCCCGCTTTGGCATTTTCACGATGACAGTCCCCGTTCGTATCCGCATGGCCGTTACCACCACAACCCGAAAGTCAGTGCGTACATGGTCGAATCCAGCTGCCCGCGCGTAAAGTCGTTGGGGAACTCCGAGTGGGTGTGCTCACCGTAGAACCAATGCGTGTAAGACAGCGTCACTTGTTCGTGGCTTAACCAATCACTCTTGAAGATCAGCTTGGGGCTGATGACAGTGAACGACTCTTCGCTGTCCTTTGAATTGGGGGCCACCCGATCGCCGCGCATGGACAGCGTCAGCCAGGACAACCAGCGGTAGGTGACCTCGGCGCCGAACTTCAGCATCTTCTTGCCGTCGACGTCGGGGTCCTTGCTGGTCAGCCGGGCATAGTCGAGGAAAAAGCTGGTGATGAACTCCGGGCCGTTCTGGCCGATGTCCACCGGGTAACGAAGCAGGCGGCCCCAGGACAGGTTGTATTCCAGGCCGGTCAGCAACATGGTTCCGGTGCCGCCACCCTGCGGGCCGAAAAATCTCTTGGTCATCTGCTCGCCGTTGAAGGCGCCAAAGAAGTTCAACCCGGTCAGCAAGGCCGCGTAGTGCGCGTCGGCGTAGGACACCGCGGCGGCAAAGTTGCCGAGATAGTTGTCGATCATCCGGATGTCGCCGCCCACCACATCCATGCGCGGGTCCGGGCGGTGCGATTCATCGACAAAGGGCGTGCGCGGATCGTCGGTCTGATCGCGCTCGTCCTGAGCCCAGTTGGTCATGTAGTGCAGCCCCAGCACCAGCGGGACAATTCCGTGGCGGGCCACACCAGCGTGCAGGTGGTGAACCCAGCTCGAGGGAATCGACGAGTTAAAGGCGGTGTCGATGCTGATGATCGGCTCCATGCCGACGGGCGTCTTGCCGAGCCGGCCCATGAGGCCGTCTTCCAGAAAGACGGTGTACTTGCTGTTCAGATCGTATTGACCGGTCAGGGTCTCGCCCACGCCGAAGGGGCTGCCGATGATGGGTGCGTTGTAATGACCGACGTCGTACTGGCCCAGGCCGCCGTAGGTGTTGCTGAACGCGCCGACACTCCACTTCAAATTGAGGCGGCCGACCGGAATCTTGAAAGACAGGTACGCCTCTTGAAAAAGATTCTGACTGCCGAGGGGCGTCCAGTCAGAGCCGGCGGCCGGCTTCCAGGTGCTGATCTTCACGTGCGAGGTGACAAAGTTGTTGCCGTACTCGAACGTCAAATCCACCCAACTGCCCTGCGGGACATTGGTGCCGTTGAACATGCCGTAGGCGTCGACGATGCGCGGGTAGGTGTGCAGCGTGGTGACGTGCTGGTCCGCGGTGGCGTACTCGCGCGAGCCCTGCCCGACCCGCAAGGACGCGCTCATGTAGCCCCAGAAGTTGAACACCCAGTCATCGGTTGGGGCCGGCGCGCTGAACGGAATGGTCAGCCCGCCGGGAATACTGGGCGTCAGCGGCGCATAGGGCGACAAGCCGAGGCCGATGGCCGTGCGGTAACCAGGTATATAGCCAGCCGGCGGCGCCGGTTTCTTGTCGGCGGTGGCCTCGGACTTGGGCGCCTCCAATTTCAGCGGCGTCCCCGCCGCCGCCTCCGGCTTGACGGCGTCTTTGGAGGCAGCGTCGACCTTGTTCTCGTCGGCGGTGGTGGCGTTCGGTTTGGAGGCGTCGGCCTCCGCCGCGCGCGCCACGGCAGAGCTGACCGCCAGCAAGACGGCCGCCCCCGCGCACAGCCGCCGCGCCCTATTTCTTAACGCGATAGAAAGTGACATTGTCGAAAAAGGAATCAGCCCAGCCCAGGTTCGTACCGAAGGCGATGGTGTCGAGGGACTTCAGATCCATGTACTGGGCCCGTTTGCCAAAGCCGACCTGGCTGAACTGCGAGAACGGCAGCGCGTAAAACTTCCAATCGGGCGACAATTGAATGACCGTCGTCCAGCCGTCCTGGCAACGGTCGTCGCGGGAGGGCGGCGGGGTGTCGCCCTCGTTCCAGCAGTACTCGCCGCTCTCGTCGGCGGCGGGAAACGAGTAGGGCCGGCAGTCCTTGCCGTCAAAATCGGGATCGATGTACGTGGTGGGGCTGGTACAGGCGCTGACCCCGCACCGTGGGTACATCAGATCCAACTCTGAATCGATGGCCACCAGCGGCAGAGGACCCTGCGCTGGATCGAAGCAGCGGTAAATGGGAGTGGGCGACGTTGGATCGACGGTCGGTGAACATGGCGCGCCGCTCAGACACTTGGTGTGACACTCGCGGATGCGGCGACAGTACTTTTGATTCTCGCGCGCCAACCGACTGCTGGTGAACTTGTCCGTCAAGATCACCTGCAATTGATCGGATCCCTCCGGGCCGCGGCGGGCCCAGAAGGCGACGCCGTCATAGCTGGCGACATCGAAAAAGTCGTGCGACTGTGCAAGCTCGGCACCGTTAGCGGCTTTGGTCGGTAAGCCCGCGCTGTCGACAGTGGCGTTTTCTGGCAACGGCGCCGGGCAGAAGTCCGCCGTCGCCGGACACATGTCCATCGGCGATGGTCGAAAGCGGCCGACCGGATCGGTGAACGCGTGGCTGACGCCGCCGCCCCACTTTCGAAAGAGGCCGCCGCGAAAGTGCATCACCCAGTCGTTGGGCTTGTTGTCGCACGACGGCCCGGGCGTCTGCTCGGCCGGCATTCCCCACAGCGCGGCGATGGTGCCCATCAGCGCCGGGTACCAGGTGGCATCGCCCGGCACGTGAAACGAGTCTTTGGTGAGATCGTCATAAGACGACCAACCGCTGGCCACGCCGGTCTCATTGGGAATGGTCCCGGTCAGCTCGAAGGTCTCCATCCAGCCCGCCGAGAACGTATAGTTGCCGAGCTGAGTGCAATCCGTCCGCTGCGAGCCCAGATCCGGCATTCCCGACGCGATGGCCGGGTACACCGCCATCTGCGGACCAATGTACGTTCCGTCTTTGGCCAGGGCCGGCAACACGCCGTTCAACCACGGCACCTGCTGCACCAACAGCGGATCGGGCATCGGTTGCCCGGTGTTGCCCGGTCCTTCGCAAGCCCCGCCGGAAAGAGCGATCGCTGCAACGGCCAGCCAACGCAACCGGTTGGCAGAGTGCGTGACACTCATGGGTTCGTCATTTTTGGTTTGCCGCATGCGCACCGATCCCGTCAACGCAAATCGTGGTCAAGCAACAAACTATACCGCGCCACTATTGTTTCCCTTTGCTCTGCGAATCGCGAATCAATTGCATGAAATAATGCGGCGGCAACCAATGACCGTCGGCAAAATAGTCATAGTTGCGGTTCACGCCGGTGCCCTCGCCGAGATCGTTCCACGTCGCCAGGATCAACAAATCGGCGTCGAGCGAGTCTTTCAGCACGCGGCGCAAGATCTGGCCGCCCTTCACGCAGCGATCATGCTCGTTGGCGATCTGCCCCGGACGATCGCGGTTCACGGCGTCCCAGCGGACCATGGCGTGGTCAATGATGTGGCCGTGCAAAGTCGATCGATGGCGGCGCTGGGCAATATCGAAAGTCATCCACTTGAATTTGGCGTCCGCCGTATTGGACATGTTGGGATCGTCAAAATAGGCAATGTCCACGTCAACGAAAGGCTCCTCGCCAAAGTCAGCCTTGAAGAGAGCCTTCAGCTTGGCCACCGTGGCCGCCGCGTTGGTGCGCGGCTCTAGAGTGCCGGCGTTGTAGAAATAAATAAATGGGTGACCGTCAAATCGGTACCAGTTCTTTTTGTCGATCTGGGAAAAGAACGGCTTCCACTTGGCGTTATAAATGGTCTTGGCCGCCTGGTCGGGATCGGTGAGGTCGGGCTTGTGCTTCCAGAAGTCGCCGAAGTAAGGCTCACCCCAGGTCCAGGTGTCGTCGAACAGCGCGATCTGGATCGGCGAGTCGATGCTCTTGAGCGCTTCGAGCAGCGGCTTGAGCTTCCCGTCCTCGATATCCGGGCCATAGGTGTTCAGCATGAGGAAAGACAGGCCGGCGTACTGGGCGTCCAGAAGCTCGCGCCGCCAGAATCCCGGCTGGTTCGGATGATAGGGCGCCTTCTGGCCCGGCTTCATCCCCAGGCTGGCCACCGGGCCGTCCATACCTGGGGCGTGCGTGTTGGCCCAGTTCATGTCGCAGTTGGTGCCGCCCGGGCATTCAAAGAAGAACATCATCACGGCGCCGATGTCGCGCTTGGTGTGGCGCTCGGGCGCGCCGGGCAGGTCCGGTTCGGCCAGCCAGGGATCCGAATACGACAGCTTGCAGTCGCGCTTGTTCTCGGCGCACAGCGAGCGCACCACGTCGATGCGCCGCACGTAATAGTCCTCGCGCATGCGGCGGGCCCAGGTCTGCACGGTTTGCGGCGACGCGGGCTGGCCGGTGATCTGACAGTGCGCCGCTCGCACCAGCGACTCCGGCGTGTTCCCCAGATCGACGTCGATTACCTCGGCGTGCGCGCACGGCCCGTCAAAGTCTGGCTTCAACTGGAAGGGCGCCTCGACCGGGATGAATTCTTTGGGCACCGCCACCGGCGCGCTGGACGCGGTGACCGGCGGCAGGCGAATGCAGCCAGCCGCGGCAACCAGCAGCCCGCCGGTCATCGCCACCATCATCACCTCCACCGCCATCGCCGCCGCCGCGGCCGTCCGTTCACCGGGACGCCGCGCGCCGCCAAACGCTTTCGGCCGATTGCGATCGGGATCGCTGTGCTTGCGCATCGATCAATCTTTCACCGATCGACACAATTCAAGTCAAACAATTAGCGTCGGCCGGCCAAAATTCATTGTGACAACAAGCAGCCGGTCAACAACGTTTGTTGACTGTGCGTACAGTCAACAACGATTCTTGACTGTGCTTTATATTGAATGCTGAACTTGCTGCGTGATAGCTGTTAGTGGCGCACCTCGGAGGACGCAAATTGGCCAAGCTCTCTTTTTCCTGGGTTTTGTTGCTGGCCGCCTCGGGCTGCCTGATGCCGGAGGCGCGCGTGGTGCAGACCATCCGGGCACAGGAGGCGCCGGCCACGGTGGAAACGCCGGTGAACGCCGGCGACGTGGTGGCGCCGTCCAAACCGACCGGACCGTTGATCTCCGACGGCTCGGTGACCACGGTGATGAACCTGCACCCGGGCGGCGGCTGGTTCATGTTCCACGATCCCACCCCGGGCGGCAGCATGACGCCGCCGACGGTGGCGGATTTTGCTTCGGCCATCAAAGACGGCTTCGTTCACACCACCGGGCGCGGGTTCATCGACTGGGGCGGCGGGATCGGTTTCAACTTTCAAGGCGCCGAGGCCTTGACCCCCATCGATGCGTCGGAGTGGAGCGGCATCTCGTTCAAAGCTTGGGGCAACACGCCCATGCACGTCGGCCTGGCCACCAAAGCGACCATGCCCGAGTTCAATCAATGCAAGAAGTGTTATGACCACTTCGCGGTGGACATTTATTTGACCACCACCCCGACGGTCTACACCCTGACCTGGGATCAGCTGCGGCCGGCTGGATGGGGAGCGCCCAAGCCCGTGTTCGACTCGAAGACCGTGGTCGGTTTGAACTTCACTTCCAAAGGCGCGGTCCCCTGGGACTTCTCGTTGGATGATCTGAAGTTCATCAAATAAATCCGCCGGCAGGAAGCAGGCGGCCCCTGATGTCCAACGCGCTTCATTTTTCCGGCCGTCTTTCACTGTGGGTGGCGTTGGCGTCCGTCGGCTGTGGGTACGGCTCGGCCAGCCCCGACGCGGGTGCGGCAATGAGCCCCGACGCCGCTGACGCCAATCCCGGCACCGCCGCCCCTGATGCGGCGGTCGCTGACGGCGGCGGTGGCGACGTTGTGCGATTGGGACCGCACGGCCCAGGCGCGGTGTTCGTTCACCTCTTCGAATGGAAGTGGACGGACATCGCCACCGAGTGCGAGGCGTACCTTGGCCCGATGGGCTTTGCCGCCGTGCAAGTCTCGCCGCCCAGCGAGCACGTCTTGATTGCCGGCCGCCCGTGGTGGCAGCGCTATCAGACCGTCAGTTACTCGCTGGCGCAAAGCCGCAGCGGCAACGCCGACGAATTTCGCGCCATGGTCAAACGTTGTGCCGCGGTCGGCGTCGGCATCTACGTCGACGCCGTCTTGAACCACACGACCGGCCAGCCCAGCGGCACCGGCAGCAACGGCACCGCCTTCACCAAATATTCTTATCCCGGTCTTTACACCGCCGCCGACTTTCACCTTCCCGCCTGCGCCATCGCCGACGGCGATTATGTGAACGCGCCCGATCGGGTCCGCACCTGCGAGCTGGACGGCCTGGCCGATCTGGCCACTGAAACTGATCACGTACGCCAGCAGACCAGCGGCTATCTGTCGGCGCTGGTGACGATGGGCGTGCACGGCTTTCGCCTGGACGCCGCCAAGCACATGTACCCGCGAGATCTGGACGCCATCTTGGGCCTGGCCAGCACGCGCGCCGGAATCAACCCGTATTATTTCTTCGAGGTGATCGACAGCGACGGAGAAGCCATCCACGCCACCGACTATCTGACCACTGGCCAGGGCGCCGCCGAAGCGGTCGACATCACCGAGTTCAAATACACCGTTCTGGCGGACGCCTTCTTGAACGCCAATGGAAAGACCCTGGCCGATCTGCGCGCCCTGGGCGATCCCGGCGGCGGCCTTTTGCCCAGCGACCGGGCAGTGGTGTTCGTGAACAATCACGACACGCAACGGGCATCGTCCCTCTACTACAAAGACGGTCCGTATTACGATCTGGCCACTGTCTTCATGCTGGCCTGGCCGTACGGATATCCGTCGGTGCTCTCCAGTTTCGCCTTCGATCGCTCGACCGGCGCCGGCCGCGACCAGGGACCGCCCTCCGACGCGGCGGGAAACACCCTCCCGGTCTACGCGCCCGGCGCCACCACGCCGAACTGCGCGGCCGATCCCTTGAACGCCACGCAAGGCTGGCTGTGCGAGCACCGCCGCCCGTTCGTTGCCCGCCTGATCGCCTTCCGCAAACAGACCGCCGGGGCCGCCGTCGGCAATTACTGGGACAACGGCGCCAACCAGCTGGCCTTCTCCCGCGGCGACAAAGGGTTCGTGGTCATCAACCGCGAAGCCGCCGCGCTGACCCGGACCTTCGCCACCGCCCTGCCCGCTGGCGATTACTGCGATGTGTACCAGGGCGCGCCCGGCACCGGTGGTTGCACCGGCGCCCGCGTCACCGTCGACGGCAAGGGAACGGCCAGCGTCACCGTGGCCCCGGCCAGCGCCGTGGTCATCCACGTCGGCGCCCCCGCCGCTCCCTGACCAAGCATCTCCCGCGGTGCCCGTGGATCCGTATATTGGTTTTCGTTCGCTGCCCCCACACGCGCGGCGGCGACCCATAACCAACCGAGGAGACACCATGACCAACCAAAATGAGGCCAAGACTGTTTGCGAAGGAACGTTCATCCGCATCAAGGCCGTCGCCGGTCAGAACAAGGCCGTCGCCGATCTGCTGTCAGGCGCCGCGCCGCTGGTGCGGAAGACCGAACCGCTGACCTTGCAATGGATGGCCTTGAAAGCCGCCAACGGCGGCTTTGCCATCGCGGATTTTTTCCACGACGAAGCCGGCCGCGCCGCCCACTTCGGTGGTCAGGTGGCCGCCGCCTTGAAACAGGCCGCGCCGGCCGCGGTGGAGGGCGGCTGGGAAAGTGGCGTGGTGGCCAAGGTGGAGAATTCGAAGGTGCTGTCCTCGACCGTCACCACCGATCACAGCGCCGCGCCGACGCTGGCGGTGCGCATCGACGTCAAGGCGGCGCCGGGCCAGACAGAAGCGCTGGGTGCTTTCCTGACCGGCGGCGCCAGTCTGGTGCAAGCCACCGAACCGGGCACGTTGCTGTGGTACGCCCTGCACGTCGGCACAGATCGTTTCACGATCTTCGATCTGTTCGCCGACGAAGCGGGCAAGGCCGCCCACTTCGGCGGAAAGGTGGCGGCGGCCCTGAAAGCCAAGGCCCCCCAGTTGATCAGCGGCGGCTGGGAGGGCGGCGTGGTCGCCAACGTCCAAAACTTCACGGTGCTGTCCGCCACGTACTAATTTGCTCTGGCCGACGCCTCGACGACCTCGTGGACAAAGCGCAGCTTGCGCAGGGCCGTTTCCGACAGGACGAACGGATAAAGATCGCCGAGGCCCATGCTGCGATTCAGGCTGTTCAGCGCCACTGTCAGCGGAATCCACGCCGCCGACAGATCGTCGAAGTCGTCAAATGCCAGCCGCCGCGTGCTCACGGCGCGTTCGCTGCCGCCTGGCGCCTTCGCGCGCAATGCCAGGCCAAAGCTGCGCGCCGTCTCCAGCGTGTCCACCATGTGCAGGTAGTGGGCCCAGCTCTCCGCCCAGTCTTCCCATGGGTGCATCGACGCATAGGCGGTCACGAAATGAACCGGCCAATCAGCCGGCGGCCCGTTGCCGTAATGACGTCCCGCCGCCTGGTCATAGTCGGCGTCAAAGTCGCCAAACAGTTCGCGGAACAACGGCACCTGCGGCGAATCCTTGATCAGCCGATCCCAGTAGTAATGACCGATCTCGTGGCGAAAATGCCCCAACAAGGTTCGATAGGCCTCGCCCAGTTCCTGTCGCGTTTTTTCGCGAAACGGCGCGTCCGCCTCGGCGATGTTGATGGTGATGAGGCCGTCGTTGTGCCCGGTGAAGACCTTCTCGGCGCCGGGCTCGTCCTCCATGAATGAAAACGCCAGGCCTCCCTCGGGACGCTCGTGCTGGCTTTCCACCGGCAGGCCCAGCGCCATCAACGTGTACAGCAGCCGCCGCTTGGCTTGCTCCAGGTTCAGCCAGGCGGCGCGCGCAGGAGGATGAGACAAGTCGGGGATGATCTCGTTCAGCCGGCAGGCGCGACAGAATCGCTGGTCGTCGTCGGCACGCACCGCCCAGTTGCAGGCCTGGTGATCGATCTGATTGCCGCACCAACGGTACCGCTCGGCGCGCAACACTGGATCGACCGAGACGATCAGGTCAGACGCCTCATCGTCGTCCGCTGGAATCACCGCCGTCATCGTCGCGTGTTCGGGCAAATACACCAGGCCGTGGCCGCAGCCGGTGCACAGCACGTTCTCGAAATGCAGCGTCTGCCGGCAACGAGGGCAGGTGAACAACTTCATGACCGCAGTCTATCGTGGGTTCCCGGCGCCGCCGGCGGCGGCGGCCATCGCCACGTATCGGTCGCACCACCGCCGCCGCCCGCGTTGATCGCTTATTTTCGCGGCCCGCCGGTGCCGATCAGCGTCGCCTTGCCCAGCTGGTTCATCCACAAGGTGAAGCCGACCACCGCGGCCGTGGCGCCCGGTTCGACCGGCAGCTTGTCCACCTTCAGCGCGTAGACAGTGAACAGATAATGGTGCTTGCGACCGGGCGGCGGGCACGGGCCGAGGTATCCCGGCTTGCCGATGTCGGTGTTTCCCTGAACGGCGCCCGGAGGCAGCGTCGTCGCCGAGGCACCCGCGGGCAAACCCTGCACAGCGGCCGGAATGTTGTAGACCACCCAGTGCCAGAACCCGCTGCCGGTGGGCGCGTCCTCGTCGTGCACGGTCACGGCAAAGCTCTTGGTGCCGGCCGGCGCGCCCGACCATTTCAGCTCGGGCGACGCGCTGGTGCCGCTGCAACCGAAGGCGTTGGCGTAATCCTTCTCCGGGATCGGGCCCTTGGCCTTGAACGTCGGCGACTCCAGCTTGAACGTGTCGGCGGCCGCCGTCCGGCCAAGCGGCAGCGACGCCGCCGCCAGAACAAAAGTCATGGTCAATCCGTGGGTCAATACGCCTGTCATTGTTTTCATCGTTCACTCTCCTTGTGGTTTTCGGGCAGCCAACCATACGCCGCGCGCGGCCGGGCGGTGGCCGGCGAATGTCATCGCTTGCCGAACCCAGGTTTTCCCGCAGAATGACCGCCGAACCCCAGGAAGGATGACCAGCGATGTGCCGACGGATCACCTGCGAAAAATGCGGACGACCAACCTTTGCAGGCTGCGGCCTGCACATCGAAAGTGTGCTGGGCGATGTACCGCCCACGCAGCGTTGCCAGGGCCATTCCGCAACCGACAAGGCCACGGCGGCTGCGCCGGCGACCGGCCCCGGCGTTCCTGGATCGGTCAAAGGCCCCGCCGGCCGCAACGATCCTTGACCGCCGCGGCTTGGATAACGTGATCGGATCGGTGCCCGCCGACGATCCCACCCCGCGCGTGCTGGCGCTGCTACGCCGGCACGGCTGGAACGCCACCTCGTTTCAAGTTCTGGAAGAAGGCTTTCGTTACTGGTTCGACGGCGACGACGCCTGCGTGGCCTATGTCGACACCCCGGAGGCCTGGGTGGCGGCGGGCGCACCCATCGCGCCAGCGGAGCAGTTGTCGCTGGTGGCCGAGCGGTTCGCCCAGGCCGCCGCGCGGCAGCACCGGCGCGCGTTGTTCTTCGGCACCGAGACACGTTTTTCTCGGCAAGGCGGGCTGCGGACGATGTTGATCGGCGAGCAGCCGGTCTGGGATCCGGCCCACTGGGCCGAGACCGTGGCGCGGACGGCGTCGCTGCGCGCGCAGCTTGGCCGCGCCCGCCGCAAGGGCGTCACCGTGCGCGCTGTCGACGCCGCGGACTTGGCCGATCCTCAGCAGCCACTGCGCCGGACCATCGCCGCGCTGGTCGATCGCTGGCTGGCGGCGCGCCCGATGGCGCCGATGGGGTTTCTCGTCGACGTCCAGCCGTTCTCGTTCGCCGCCGAGCGACGCTATTTCGTCGCCGAACGCCACGGGGCGGTGGTCGGTTTTCTGGCCGCAGTGCCGATCTACGCCCGCGGCGGCTGGCTGTTCGAAGACCTGTTGCGCGACACCGGCACGCCCAACGGCACCACCGAACTGCTCATCGATGCCGCGATGACCGCCGTCGCCGCCGAAGGCAGTCGCTACGTGACCCTGGGATTGGCGCCGCTGGCCGGGCCGGTGCGGGGCTGGCTGGGTTTGGCCCGGCGGTACGCCGCTGCCTTGTACGATTTCGCCGGCGTCTACGGCTTCCGCGCCCGCTTGCGTCCGGCGCGCTGGGATCCGATTTATCTCAGCGCCGGGACAAACGGGCGATCGCCGGTGCTGGTGGAAACCGTAGCGCTGCTGGACGCGCTGCGGGCCTTCGCGCGCGGTCGATTCTTCAGCTTCGGGATCGAGACCCTGCTACGCGGGCCGGCCCTGGTGGTGCGGGTGCTGGCGGCGTTGCTCCTGCCGTGGACCGCGCTGTTGGCCCTGGTCAGCGATCGGTTTTTTCCTGCCCCGGCGGTGCACACCGCCTGGGTCGGCTTCGACATCGCCCTCGCCGGCGCGCTGTTCGCGTTGGCCGCGCGCTGGCGGCGCTGGCTGGCTATGACGCTGGCGGTGGCCGTCACCGCGGATGCTGCAGCCACCACCGCCCAAATCATCCTCTACAACTTGCAAACCGTCGCCCCTGTAAACGGTAACCGTGCCACCAGCATCGGCGAGGCGGCGGTGCTGCTGATGGGAATCGCCGCGCCCACCACTGCCGCCGTCATATTATGGAATGGCATCGGGCATCGGCGCCGGGATCGAGCGGGGGCAGAATAGGTCGGACCAATCGAGCGGTGCCGGGAGGATCTTTCGTCAGGGATGAAAAGAAGACGTTTTACCTGCCTGCTGTCTTCCGGCCCGGCGTCCATGTCCTAGGAGGCAAACCCCATTGCGTAAGTTATTTTCAACGCTAGGGCTTTTGGTATTTGTCCCGCCCTTGGTTTTGGCTGTCGGGTGCTCGGGCAACATCGCCGGACCCGCCGGACAGAGTGGCGGGGGCGGTAACTCCGTCGTCGGTCCAACCGGATCAGGCGGGAACACGGTCGTTGGCACCGGCAGCGGCGGCAGCGGCGGTGTCATGGCAATCCCCGGGAAACCGTCCAGCCTCCTTGGTTTGGCCAGCGGGGACAACCCGACGGCGCACATGCACAAGTTGACGGCGACCGAGTTCGCCAACAGCGTGCACGATCTGCTGGGCGACGCGGCGCCACTCTCGGCGATCGAGGTGGACACCACCACCGGCGGCTTCACGTCGGCGGCAGCGTCGGTGGCGACGATCTCGCCGGCCGGCGTGGCCCAATACGAAACCGCCAGCGGCATGGCGACCGACTATGTCTTCTCCGATCCGACGCGCGCCGCGGCTGTTCTCGGCTGCATGCCAGCCAGCAACACCGACCAGACGTGCGCCAAGCAGGCGATCACCACGCTCGGCCGGCGCGCTTTCCGTCGCCCGCTTACCGACGCCGAGGTCACCCGTTACGTGACGCTGGCGACCACCATCGCCGGCACCACGGGCAACACCATGCTCACCGGTCTCCGGCACGCGGTGTGGGCGATTCTGCAGTCGCCCAGCTTTCTTTATCGCGTCGAGCTGGGCGCCCCCAGCGCCGCCGACGGCGGGCGCGACAAGTTCAGCGACTTTGAGATGGCGTCCCGGCTAGCCGGCGCGCTGTGGGGTTCGCTGCCCGATGATCCGCTGCTGGACGCCGCGGCGCAGGGAAAGCTCTCCACCGCCGACGACGTGAAGGCGCAGGCCCAGCGCATGCTGGCTGACAACCGCATGCACCGGGCGTTCACCGCCTTCGTCGCTGATCTCTACGACAAGACCGACCTCGACCAGGCGACCAAAGATCAGACGTTGTATCCGACGTTCACCAGCACCCTGCGCGATGCCATGCAACACGAGATCGAGCAGCGCATCGACGACATGGTGTTCACCGACAAGGGCGACTACCTCTCGCTGCTGGAGAGCAAGACCACCTTCGTGAACAACGAGCTGGCCGCGTACTACGGCCTGCCGACGGCGGCCACCGATTCATGGCGCAAGGTCACGCTGCCTGACGATCCGCCGCGGGTCGGCCTGCTGGGCGCGGGCGCCATCCTGGCCGCGCAAGGCTTGCCGGCACGCACGTCGCCCACGTCGCGCGGCAAGTTCATCGACACCGCGATCTTGTGCCGGACGATCCCGCCACCGCCGAACATGGTGCCGCCGCTTCCGGATCAATCCGACGAGCCGAACACCACCGTCCGGCAGCGCCTGACCATGCACCGCACGATGGCCTCGTGCGCGGCTTGCCACGCGCTGATGGATCCGATCGGCTTCGGCATGGAGACCTTCGGCACCGACGCCAAGTACCGCACCACCGATAACAACCTGCCCATCGACGCCAGCGGCACGCTGGACGGGATGGACTTCAACGGCCTGACCCAGCTGGCAAGCGTCCTGCGCAAGGAAGCTTCAGCCGGCCCCTGCCTGGTGTCGATGGTCTATACGTACCTGCAAGGACGCGCCATCAATGACAAGGATGCGCCCTCGCTGGACACGCTGGCCACCAGCTTTGCGTCGGGTGGCAACCACGTCGATCAACTGTTGTTGCAGCTGGTGACCAGCGATTCATTCCGTTTTGTCGAGCCGGCCAAGCCGTAGAAGGAGACGAGACACATGGCACGCACCACACGCTCCATCATCCCGCGCCGCCTCGTTCTCCGCGGAATGCTCGCTGGCGGCGCCGCCAGCGTCGCCGTTCCCCTGCCCCGTCTGGCGGGCATGCTGAACGGCAACGGCACCGCGTACGCCGCCGGTGCCGCGATGCCGGTCCGTTTCGGCCTCTGGTTCTTCGGCAACGGCATCATCCCGAACCGCTGGGTCCCGGCGCGCACCGGCGTCGGTGACACCTGGGATCTCAGCGAACAGCTGCTGCCGCTGCAGGTCGTGAAGCCGTATCTGTCGGTGGTCACCGGGTTGACGATCAAGGTCCCGAACAACGCCCCGCACTCCAGCATGCCGTCGGCGGCCATCAGCGGTACGCAGGTGGGCGGCGGCGGGATGCAGACGCCGTCGATCGATCAGCTGATCGCCAAGGCCGTGGACACGTCGTCGCTGCTGTTCCACAACGGTCTGCACGTCGGCAACAGCAATCACAACGGCGCCACCGCGCTGGACCGCGGGATCTCGTACACGATGGCGAACTCGCCCAACCCACCGAACTACAGCCCGGCGGCGCTGTACAAACAGCTGGTGCAGTTCGCCAGCACGGGCACCATGCCCAAGCCGCCGGATCCCGAGCTATTGAACCGCAAGCTGGTGCTGGACGCCGTTCTCGCCGACGCGAATTCGCTGCGGGCGAAGCTGGGCAAAGACGATCAGATGCGCCTGGACTTGCACCTGACGGGCCTCAACCAGCTGGAGCAGCAGGTGGTGGCGGCCGAGATGCCCAAGGCCACCGGAATGATCGTCGATCCGGACAAGGCGTACGCCACGCGCGGCAGCGACAACGACAACCTGAACCGCTTGCGCGGGCAGGCGTTCGCAGACCTGTTGGTGTTCGCCATGGCCAGCGACCTCACCCGGGTCTTTTCCTTTCTCTTCTCGGCGCCGGCCAGCCATGGAGCCTATGTCAACTGCGGCCTGGACAGCGGCTCGTTCCACGAGGACTACGGCCACCGCAACAGTTCGAAGGGCGTCGCCTATGCCACCGCCGGCTTCAACACCGGCGTGCGCTTCGCGATGTCGAACCTGGCCGACATGCTGTCGCGCATGAAAGAGACGCCCGACGGCGCCGGCAACTTACTGGACAACTCGTGCGTGTACACCACGTCCTGCGTGTCCGAGTCGCAGACCCACAGCGGCGTCGACTTTCCCATCCTGGTGGCCGGCAAGGCGGGCGGCAAGCTCAAGGGCAACCAGCACATCCGCGTCCCCGACGACAACGTCAGCAAGGTGCCCTTCACGCTGCTGAACGCCATGGGCGGCACGGCAACGTCATTCGGAACCGCCGAAGGACAGGTGACGACCGGAATCTCCGAACTGCTCGCGTAGGTGTCTCGGCATGAATGATCGTTGGCTCGCCGGTCGGTTGGTATTGGCGCTGGTGCTGGGTGCAGGAGGGTGCGGTGGAAATTCGTCCGGCGGTGAATCCCCGGATGCGGCCTCCGGCAGCGGCGGCAGCAGCACCGGCTCGGGTAGCGGTGGCGGCAGCGGCGGACAGGGCAGCGGCGGCAGCGGGGGGACGACGACCTCGTCGGGATCCGGCGGCACGGTCGGTGGCAGCGGGAGCGGCGGCACCGCCGGCCCCGGCAGCGGCGGCAGCATTGGCACCACCGGCAACGGCGGATCAATCGGTGGCGGCAAAGACGTCGCCGGCCCCCCCATCACCATCACAGAGTTCGCCATCCCCACCTCCAGCCAGCCGGGCGGCCTGTGCGCTGGCCCCGACGGCAAGATCTGGTTTCTTCACCAAAGCACTGCGCCCAGCGCGGTCGGCAACCTGACCACTGCCGGGACGAACTTCGCGCTGATCAACATCGGCGTCACCAACACTGGCCCCATCTCCATCACCGGCGGGCCCGACGGCAACGTTTGGTACACCAAGCAAGGCGGCCTGGGCAAAGTCACGCCGGGCGGACAGGACAGCGAGTTCGGCGCCGGCGGCGGCGACAGCGGCGTCATCATCGCCGGCCCCGACGGCAACCTGTGGTTCACCGAACCTTTGCACGACAAGATCGCCCGTGCCGCGCCGGCGAACGCCGCGGTCACGCAGTACAACCTGCCCACCGCCGGCTGTCACCCCTTCGGCATCACCGTCGGCCCTGACGGCAACCTGTGGTTCACCGAATCTGCCGCCGTCGGCAACAAGATCGGAAAGATCACCCCCGCCGGCATGGTCACCGAGTATCCAGTCCCCACCGCCGCCGCCAACCCGCTCAACATCGTCAAGAGCACCGACGGTAACTTGTGGTTCACCGAGTTCGACGGCCACAAGGTTGGAAAGATCACCCCTGCCGGCATGGTCACCGAATACCCGCTTGGCTCGGATGGCAAGCCCAACGGCATCGCCGCCGACGGCGATGGGAACATGTGGTTCACCGAGGGTGGCGGCCCGAACCTGATAGGCCGCATCACCCCGATGGGCGCCATCTCTGAATACACCATCCCCTCGGCCAACGCCGACGGCGCCGGCATTGCCCTCGGTCCCGACAAAAACATCTGGTTCGCTGAGCTGTCGACCAACAAGATCGCCCGCATCAGCAACCTCGCCGGCGGCGGCACCATCAACAGCATCACGGGCGGCGACGGCGCGATGGTCACCCTGGGCCGGATGTGCGCCAAGGACAGCGATTGCGTCGACAGTGGCAAGGCTTGCGGCGGCGACGTCTGCAGCTCGGCGACAACGCCGCACAGCTGCGTCCTGGCATCGTCCGGCGATCCCGGCACCTGCGCCACCGACGCCGACTGCTGGTGCATGAGCATGGGCGCCACCTGCGCCGCCGCGACCCACCACTGCTCGATGACGCAGTTTTAGGATCTGTCGCGGCGCACGGCCTGCGACGACGACCCGATCCGATCAGGGAGCCGGGTCGTAAGGCAAACGCAAGACGACCGTGGCTCCCCGACCGGCGCTGCTGTCGGCGGTGATGGTGCCGCCGTGGGCTTCGACGATGCGACGGACGATCCACAAGCCCAGGCCCAGGCCGCCGAATTTTTCGATCGATGCTGGACGCACGCCGCGATCAAAAATTCGCTCCCGATCGCCGGCCGCGACGCCGATTCCGCCGTCTTGGATGACGAGCTCGGCGTGTTCCGCGCGGCCCTGCACCGTCACCTCGACCGGTTCGCCGCGGCCGAACTTGAAGGCGTTGGCCAGCAGCTCTTCGATCACTTGCTCCAGGCGGTCGGGATCCCAGCGGCCCATCACCGCGGCGTCTCCCTTCACCGTCACCAAGCAGTCGGCACCGCTGGCGGCCTTTTCCTGGGCGGCCAATCCATTTTGAACCAGCACCGCCAGATCGACGGCCCGCCGGTGCAAGGTCACTTGCTCCCCGAGCTGCGCGACGTCCACCAGCCGTTCCGCCATACGCGCCAGCCGTTCGATCTGCGAGACCATCAACGACAGTCGGGCCTCCGTGCGCGGATCGCCACCATCGCCCTGCCGGGACAGCATCGAAGCCAGTTGCAGCCGCAGCACAGTGAGCGGCGTCCGCAGTTCGTGGCCGGCGGCGTTCAGGAACTCGTCGCGGGCGTTCACCGCCTCGCGCAGCTCTCGTTCCGTCGCCAGGCGCCGACCCACTTCGTTTTCCAAGGCCCGCGCGCGTTGCTGTAGCACGGACACTTCGCGCATGCGGCGGTCGTCGCTGTCCAGGCCCAGATACGCCTCCGTCGGCACTGTCCGCGAATGAGCGTGGCACACCGCCTCGAAGCCACCACCGTCGGGTTGATCGCGAAAGTTGTCCATCCCGTATCCGCACAACAGCGAGAACGAACACTGCGCGCCAAGCTCGTTCCACAGGCCTTCAAGGGCGATGGCCGCCGACGCATTGCCGGCGCGCCACAAGCAGTCCACCATCTCGCCGTAGGCGCGCATATGACCGCTCGGGCCGCGTGCCACCGCCGCCTTCACTGCGACGGCCACTGAAGCAGAGAACCGCGCCCGATCCGGCGCGCCTTCGACCATGAATTTTGCCAGCATCTGCTCGGCGTCCAGCAGCATCAGCTCTCCGCTTTCGACGTGGACACCGGCGTCCACGCCCATCACCGCCAGGCGCGCGATCAACGCCTCCCGGTGTGGCGGCGTCATCACCACGAGCACCGGCTGCGCCGCGCGCAGGCCGCCCACGACGTACGTCGTCACCGTCTCGATGAGGAACGCGTCCCGGTCGTAAAACTGGACCACGTGTTCATGTGCCGGCAAGGCATCCCCCGCCCGCCGAAAAAGACTTTCCGGCGGCTGCGAACCCAATGCCACGGCAGACATCAAGTGAAACCCTAAGATCGCGTTTCGCCAACGACAAGAGCGCAGGCGCGAAACTAGATGGTTTTCGCCAGCCGTTTCCACGATCCTAGCCAGCCACCACCGCCCTCCCGAAGGCGGTCAGGCGTGGCGACGAATGACGTCCAACAGCCGGTCGAGCGGCAGCGGCTTGGGGATCACGGCCACCACCGCGCCCGCGATGGGCTTGGTGGGCCCGGTCGCGGTCATCACACAGATGGGCAAGCCGCGCAGCGCCGGATCGGCCGCTACCTCTTGGGCGAACTCCCAGCCGGTCATGATCGGCATCATCAGGTCGAGAAGGATCAGCGCCGGCCGCAGCCCATCGTGAATCAAGCGCAGCGCCTCGCGGCCGTTCTTCGCCCCCCGCACCGCAAAGCCCTCCAGCTCCAAAAAATCCCGCATGGCCTCCAAAATGGCGTCGTCGTCGTCGACGACCAGGATCGGCGCCTTGTTCGCCATGCCATCACCATGCGCCCGAAAAGGCGCGGCGGGAATAGCGGCTCTGATCAACGTGGGCGACGGGCAAGAACGCCAGCAGCGACCAGCACGGCCAGGACGGCACGCAGATCGTCAAAGCGCATGGTGCGATCCCAGGCCAGGGCCTCCTCGGCGCGAAATTGGGCGTGGCGGGCCAGCTCGGTCAGGAACGGGCGGGCGGCCGCGGGCAGACTCCACTCGGCGCCGCGATAAAAAAAGCAGCGGACTTCACCGCCGTCTTTCATCGGCGCCACGATGAAAGACAGCGGCTGCTCGCCGACCCGGGCGAACTCGTCGGAGCGCCGGATGGTGTCTTCGTCGGGCGCGGCGGGCGGCGCGGGCGGCGGCAAACCGGTGAGCTTGCTGGCAACGACGTTACGCATCCACAGCCGGTGCAAGAGCCGTCCGTCCATGTTGGCCAGCGACGCGCGCAGATCGGCGAGCAAGCCGTCCAGCTTGCTCGCCACCGACGGCGGGATCGCGCCGGCCGGCGCCTCTTCGCCGAGCGGCGCCAGAATGTCTTGCCGCCAATCGGCGCGGTTGGCGAATTGATCCTGAATGGCGCGGATAAACAGATCCATCACCGTCGTGCGGTCGGGGCTGATGCTGACGGCGATGGAATGTCCGACGGCGCGGGCGACATGCCATGTGCCGGGTGGCAGATAAAGGAGATGCCCTGGCTCGAGCAGCGCCGAATCAAATTGCGACACATCCGGCGGCGGCACCGGCGTTCCGTCGTCGCGCAGGGCGCTCTGGTGCGTGCCGATGCCGGTCCAGTGCGGCTGGCCGGACGCGCCGATGAACAGGCCTTCGCCTGGCGCCGCCACCACCGGGGCGCGCGAGAACCGCCATTGCTTCTTCCCCGACACCTGCAACACGAAGACGTGGTGCTTGTCCGCGTGCACGGCGAACCCGCGACCGTCGCCGGAAGCATACAGCTTGGCGAAGGCCGGCCCGCCGGGAACGTCCAGCTCGCGGCGGAAGGCCTGAATGAAGGGGGCCAACCGAGGCGCGTTGGTCACCGAGGCGCAGATGGTGAACCCGGCCATGAACAATGTACCCGCCTGTTCGGGCAGCGCGGGCATCTCGATCTGGATGCCCTGGCCGTCCAGGCTGACCGCCTTCAGATCATCGACGCCTTCGAAATCGCGCCAGGTGGCCACGTCGTAGATGGCATTGAATTTGTCGGGCGGCCCGGGAATGTGCAGCGGCCGGCGGTCCCAGTATTCGCGGAAAAATGTCTCGCGACCGACCGGGTCCAGCAAGAACTGCAGCTCGGACATCCGGTCAGTCTACACACGTTTTCTCGGGCACAACCACCCGGCGCACGGGTCGTCAGGGACCGGTGGCGGAGGCTTTGCCCGCCGCCAGTGCCGCCACCTGCGCGGCGGTCAAGGCCACGTCGTAGATGCGCAGCTCGTCCACCGTGCCGTTAAAAGGGGCGCCGGCGTTGTAGGCGGCGATTTCTGTGCGGGTGACGGCGGCGGTGTTCGGCGTACCGGTGCCGGTCGCCGGCGTGCCGCCGTCAACGTAAAGCTTGTGAGTGGTCCCATCGAACGTATATGCGACGTGGTGCCAGACATTCACCGACGGCGGCGCAACGGAAACCAAGGGCGTCGTTCCCCATTTCCACGCGGTCAATTGATTGTTGAGAATGCCCAGCGCGATGGCCTGTGACAATGACGGGTTCCACAGGCAGACCAGATACTGTTGCGTGTTGACCGACTTGAAGTTGACCCAGGCGGCGATGGTCTGGCTGGCGTTGTTCTTCGGGATGGACGTGTTGCCGGCGACGGCGTACGCATTCGCGTTGAAGACGATGGCGGCCGAATCGGCGAACTGCACCGGCGGCAGATTGGCGCTGCCGCTGACCCATCCGGGGGTATTGTGAATGGTTGCGTCGTTGCCGGTGTTCGAGCTGTCGTGCAGGGTCGTGCCCTGGGCCTCGTCGAATTTCCAGTAGCCGACCAGGTTCGGCTCGACCAGCTGCCCGGCATCGGCGCCGGTGTCTTTGTCTGGATCGCCCGCGACATCCTTGGCCAGGTCGGGTTTCTGCAGATCCTCCCCGCCGCCGTCGGCAGGGCCCACGTCGGGCGCCGCCTGATCAGTGTCGTCGGCATCGAGCACGGGCGAACCGCCGCTTCCCGCGTCGTCCGGCGCGATTGAACCACCAGTGCCGATCGCGCCGGGAAGGTCCGGATCGAAAGGCGCATCGGTGATCGAATCGCCACCCGTTCCACCGCCGGTTCCGGCGTCGGTTCCGCCGCCAGTCAGGGCGTCGAATCCGCCGAAGGTTTCGGGTGACTGGCAGCCGAGAATCAACAACGGCGCAAACATCAGCAGCCGCCGGCGCGAATTTGCTGGGGGGTGAGTGATCGAGGACATCGATTTTTTCCGTCGCGTACTGCCAATCGTCGATCCCGCGTGCTGCTCGCGCATCATACGCTTGGCGCTCCCCGGCGGGCAGCGAGGAACAGTCGGTCGGAGCGGGCTTGGCGGCCCAGCCAAAACAACGCTGGCGATCCGCCGCTGTTCCCGCCTCGGGTACAATCGCGCCCGATGCGCGACGCTTCCGACAAAAACCCGACCAACGCCGGGGCGCGCCTGCGCGCCCTCTCATGGCGCGACATCCTGACCGTCGGCCTGCCGGCGGCCCTGGTCATCGGCGCGGCCTTCGCCTTCGCCGGCAAGCTGATGCAGTCGGCGCCGCCCGGGCACATCCGCATGATCAGCGGCTCGACCGGCAGCAGCTTTCGCAACCTGGCCGAGAAGTACAAAAAAATCATCGAGGGTCATGGCGTCAAGGTGGAGGTCGTCCCGTCGGAAGGCGCGCTGGACAACTTGCAGCGTCTGGCCGATCGCCAGTCATCGATCGACGTCGGCTTCGTGCAGGGCGGCCTCACTGACGGCCTGGACATCAGCCGCCTGGTGTCCCTGGGGACGGTGTTCACGCAGCCGTTGATGGTTTACTACCGGCTGCCGCAACCGATCGATCGGCTGAGCGAGCTGCGTGGCAAGCGCGTCGCCATCGGCACCGAAGGCAGCGGCACGCACGCCCTGGCGTTGAAGCTGCTGAAGGCCAACGACATGGATGACAAGGCGGCCACGTTGATCGCCGAGCACGGCGAGGACGCCGCCCGCTCCCTGGCAACAGGAAAGCTGGACGCCGCGTTTCTGATGGGCGATTCAGCGACGCCCGAGGTGATGCGCGGCCTGCGCCAAGCATCCGGTGTGCGGTTGATGAGTTTTCGCCAGGCCGCCGGTTACGTGCGGCGCTTGAAGTTCCTCTCGCGCATGACGCTGCCCGAAGGGGCGCTGGAGCTGGGCAAGGATTATCCGTCGGAAGACGTGTCGCTGATCGGCCCGGCGGTCGAGCTGGTGGCGCACCGGGATCTGCACCCGGCCATCTCCGACATGCTGATCGCGGCGGCGCGCGAGATCCACAGTGGGCCCGGGATGTACCGCGCTGCTGGCGAGTATCCCGCTCCGCTGGAACATGACTTTCCCATCAGCAACGACGCCGAACGTTATTACAAATCGGGCGGCCAGTTCCTGTACAAACGTCTGCCCTTCTGGCTGGCCAGCCTGATCGATCGCGTGCTGGTGCTGGTGCTGCCGCTGCTGGTGATCGTCGTGCCGGCCACGCGCGCCGTGCCGTCACTTTACCGGTGGCGGGTGCGGTCGCGCATCTACCGTTGGTACGGTGCCTTGATGGCCATCGAACGCGACATGCACCAGGCGCGCAGCGATGACGACCGCGCCGCCATCGCCAAGCGACTGGATGACATCGAAGAGGCGGTCAACGACTTGAAGACGCCGCTGTCTTTCGCGGATCAACTGTACGTGCTGCGCGACCACGTCGGCACCGTTCGTCGGCGATTGACCCCTCAACACTGACTGTCAAAGACGTCTGCGCAAGCGTTGTCGAGGGCGCAACCGACGTTGTTTGAAGGACAACAGTGAGACGGGCACCTGCATCGACATTTCCATGAGTTAGGAAAACCGACGAAGCAATTTAGTTGGCCTGATTACTGCTTTTTTATCTACGCGAGGCGACGCGATGATAAAAGGCAAACTGGCGATTCCGGCGACTTTCTTGGCTCTGTGGTCCACCACGGGCTGCAACGAAACGGCGGCAACAGACACCAGCGATACCCAGGGCGAGGCGACGGCCGCCCAGAACGGCATGCCTGACATCAACGGATTGTCGGCTTACAACGGCCTCAATTCGCACAACGGGCTGAACGTTTTCAACGGCCTCAACTCGTTCAACGGCCTCAACTCGTTCAACGGTTTGATGAGCACGTTCGACGGCCGCCTCACCACGTCGTACCTGGTCAAGTGCGCGCTGCCTGCCGGCCGCACCATCACCAAACAAGATCAATACAACGTCTGGTACACCTACCCGGGCGCCATCGGTATGGGCCCCGGCTGGGAGAGCGGCACCTGCGACGCCAACTGCCAGCAGGGCATCTCGGCCTGCATGATGGCCCACGTGAACACCGCCGGCGTGCACATCCCGCTGTGGCTCGACTCGCCCGCCACCTCCGTCGGCTGGGGTCAGAGCGCTGATTATCCCAACGAAGAGGGCACCTACTTCGGCAACATCTTCACGCCCAACTCCAGCACCGGAAAGAACGACGCCTTCTACTGCAACAATCCCGGCTGGACAAAGTCGGTGGTCCCCGGCCGCCTGGGCGCGTACCAGCCGAACGCGCCGTACACCAACCCCTTCGGTCAAGACGCGATGTGCGCCGGTCACTGCGCCGCCGCTCCTTCGCCGCACCAGAACGACGGTTGGGCTTCCTGCAAGGGTTACAACACCCCCGTCACCGTCTGGCGCCAGAACGCCCCCACCTTCACCAATGGCCAAGCCTACATGATCTGCAACAACTGGAGCGGCAAGTGCCTAGACGTCGACAACACCTGGGGCGGCATGTACGACGGTGCCAACGTCCAGCAGTGGACGTACGGCTACACCAATAACCAGCGTTGGTACATCAACGCCACCAGCGGTGGCTACTTCAAGATTTGCAACAAGAACAGCGGCAAGTGCCTGGACGTCGACAGCGGCGGCGACCCGGTCAACGGCGGGATGAACGACGGTGCCAACGTCCACCAGTGGACCTACGCCGGCACCGACAACCAGCAGTTCTCCATCTCGCCGGTCGGCGGCGGCAACTACGCGGTCGTCGAGAAGAGGAGCAGCAAGGCCCTGGACATCCAGGACTGGAACTGGAACAACGGCGGCAACATCCAGCAGTGGTACTACTGGGGCCAGGCCAACCAGACCTGGACCATCAGCGCGGCCTACTAACCCGCGCGTGACAGTCCGATTCCTTCCCAAGCAACGGGGGTCGCAAACGCCGCCCCCGTTTTCGTTTTGGGCGGGCGATCAGAAACACGCCGAGACACCGACGCTGGTCGGCGCCACCGCCAACGCCACCGTCGCGCTGCCGTCGGGCGCCTTGATGATCGCGCCCAGCGCCGTGGCGGCGACGACCGCGCCGGCGCCGATCGAAACGTAGCCCAGCGCCTTGATGCCGCCCTTGTCGTAACCGTTCTCGGTCAGCATGCCGACGCCCGACGCGCCGGCCGCCACCCCCGACAGCAGGATCACCCACGGCGCCCAGCGCGGCGGCCCGGCGCGGTCGCGCGATGAATCGCCCAGCGACAGCGACAGCGACGTGCCCACTGCCAGTCCCGCCGACAACACCGCCAGCGACGTGAGACCGATGAGCGGCAGCGTACAGGCGTCGGCTTGCCCGGCGCTGTCGCGACACTTGTAGTGCGCGTGCACGGCGGCGCTGGCGCCGGCGATGCCCAGCAGACCGACCCATGGCAAGGCCCGCGTCCACCCCGACGAAGATGAATCCGCCGACGCTGCCCGCCCTGATTCAAAGCCAGGCCCCGCCTGACCGGCGGGCGTCTCCAGCGCCGTCACCAGCAGGCTTTCGGCGGCCAGTTGCAAGCGGCTGGCGGTTTCGGCGTCGTCGCAACCGGTGCACCGCCCGTCGCGATCGCTCAGCACGCGCGCCGTGCGGGGATCAGTGAGGCGCAGCTTGAAGATGGTTTCCGACGCGGTCTGGACCACCTCCGCCGACAATTCATAGCTGGCCTTGTCGGCCGAGACCACCGTGTATCGGCCGCCGGCCAGGGCGCGGCGCAGGGATTCGTCGAAGCGCTCGCGCGCCGCCGGGCTGACGCCGCTGGCGGTCAGCTTGGTCGCCACGTCCGCGGCGCGCGCCGACGAAGCCGCCGCCAGAAAACCCGCCGCCACCAGCGCGAGACGCGCCCGGAAAACCCACCGCCATGGTCTGCGTCCCATCGGCGCGGGACTTTAACACGGTCGAAAGTCCCGTCGATCGGCGGCGCCGTCATGACGACGATGGCGATCGAAGTATGGACCTGATGCCGCGCGTTGGGTTCTAATGGCCGCCCGATGCGTGGTGAGGAGACAGGGCGAGTGACTGGCCTACGGACGCGCGGCGTGTGGCTGATGGGCGCGCTGGTGCTGATGGCGGCGGCGACCGCGCCAGCGCCGCTGCACGCCCGATCGCTGGCCCAGGCCACCGCGCCGGCGGCACCGAGCGCGGATGACCGGCCGCGGGTGACGTTCCTGGGCACCGACGTCGCCGGCGGCGCGGCCAGCGACGGGCGGGCGTTCGACGAGGCCGTCGTCAAAGGATTGCAACGCACCGACATCGCCTTCGTGGCCATCGACAGCGGCAAGATCCCGCACACCGCCGAAGGATTGATCTGCGCCGGCCCGTCGTGCCTGGCCCGGGCCGCCGCCGCGACGGGCGCGCGCTACTTCGTGCGCGCCGAGGCCCGCGCCCAGCCCACGCCCGGCGCGCCCTCGCCGTCGTCGTCGTCATCGTACACGGCCAAGGTGCAGGTCTTCCGCGTTCACCCGTTCGAGACCGTGGCCTCCGGCGATTTCGCCTGCGACGCCTGTTCGACCGAGGCGGTGGCGCAAAAATTCGAGCAACGCGCGACCGACGCCATGGCCAAGGCGCTGGCTGCCGGCGCGGGCGGCGACAGCCAGCCGACTCTGACCGTCGCCGTTGACAACGAAGGCAGCTCGAACGGCGGGCGCGTCGGTCCGTGGATCGTCGGCGGTGCCGGCGTCGCGCTGGTGGGCGCGGGCGTCTTTCTGGTTGCGCGCGGCGATCAATCGGCGTGTCCGGGCGTGCCGGCGTCGGCATGTGGACAGACCTATTCCGACGCACGCACCGGCTGGCTGCTGAGCGGCGTGGGGTTGGCGGCCATCGGCGGGGCGATCGCCTGGGGCTGGGTGGGTCCACGCGAGCATGCGCCGAACACAGGACCGCTGGTGTCGCTGTTCTCGGTGGGCCCGAACAGTGTCACCGTCGGAGGAGAATTCTGATGGCGCCGCAGCCGAACCAGCATCGCCGTAGATGGCGAGGCGTTGGAGCGATCGTTTTCTTGCTGGCCTTGGCGTCACCCGCGTGCCGGACCTATCAGAACGCCACCGAGTATTGCGACGAGAACAACCCTTGCGTGTCCGGCACCTGCGACATGGGGACCAGACTGTGCAAAGGCGACGGCGGCTTTGAGCCGATCATGGAAGGGGACGCGCCAAGCGACGGAAACCAATCCGACCGCGCCATTGCGCCCGGCGACGCTCCGACGTTGGACGCCGCCGATGCGGAGGCGGCGTTCGCTTGCAAAAGCGATGATGACTGCAAGGGCAACGCGAACGGACCGGCCTGTGACCCGCACGGGAAGTGCGTGGCCTGCACAGACAACTACTGCAGGATGACCTCGTCCAGCACGCCCATCTGCGAGAATAGTCAGTGCGTCGAGTGCACCCCGGCATCGAATACGAACTGCACGGGCAACACGCCTGTCTGCGGCACCGACAACAAATGCCACGGCTGCCAGGCCGACACCGAATGCCAGTTGTCCGCGCCGGCCTGCGAGACGACGGATCAGGACATGAACCAGGGCAGCTGCGTAGGGTGTACGGACGCCTTCTGCGCCAAAATAGCTGCCAAGCCGGTCTGCGAACCAATCAATAAAAAGACCTGTGTCCAGTGTACGGACTCAAAAAAACACTGCGCTGGCGACAACCCCATCTGCGGAAGTGACAACCGCTGTCACCCCTGCACGCTGGACAGCGATTGCGTGGCGGCCTATGGGGCCCTGCCCGGGCTGTGCTACGGCGGCCGGTGCGCCACGGACAGCGACAGCGTGTATGTCGAATTCAACCAGAACGGATGCCCCGGTGCCAACGGTTCGGTCACGGCGCCTTACTGCACCCCCAACAACGGCGTCTCTGCCCTGGCTTCAGCCAAAAAGAAATATTTGGTCATTATTGGCGCAGTCAACGATCAACTGGTGATGAACACCAACAGTCTTACGCCAGTGGTGATCGGCCGGCCAAACGGCACGAACGCAGGCAGCATCCCAGCGGTGTCAGCCACCGGCATTCTGGTGTCGTCCGACAACGTGGTGATTCGCGACCTGTCTATCGGCAATGGGACCACGTCCGCCAGCAAAGGCATCGTGATCAGTGGCTTCGGCACCAAGGTGCAGTTGCAGCACCTCACCATCTCTCTCGGCAATGGTCTCGGTGTGGATGCCGAGGCCGGCACCAGCCTGCAAATGGATCGCTGCCTGCTTCAAAACAACATGGCCGGCGGCGTGCTGATAAACGGCGCCGGTTACCAGATCGCGAACTCCATCCTCACGTCGAACCTTTATGGGCTGAAGTTCACGGCCGCTGCGATTCCAACATCCTCACAGGTTCTATACAGCACCATCGTCGCCAACCAGGGAAACGCAGTCACCTGCGACACCACGAACGCCCAACCGATCAACGAATCCATCGTGGTAGGCGTCAACGATTCCTGCACGC
This sequence comes from Polyangia bacterium, assembly GCA_036268875.1. GTDB lineage: Bacteria > Myxococcota_A > Polyangia > Fen-1088 > Fen-1088 > DATKEU01. Next base: position 60,996 of record DATATI010000080.1, read on the forward strand.
TGAACAATGACGTTACCACCATGACAGCCTTCGATTCAGCGAGGCCGTTTCATCTGACCGGCCCGCTGGGTTGCCCCAGCGGGGATCCGACCACCATCCCCGATCACGACTACGACGGCGAGTCACGTAGCAAGCCCACCGATTGCGGCGCTGATCAGCACTGACCTTGAGGTCATGTCACGGAAGTGACCTACCCCTCCCCCCGGCCACCCACGCCCCTTGCATCGGCGCCGTTCCGATCCTAGGACTTGCCCATGGCCGACGACATCTATCTGGGGCGGCGCGAGCAGATGTTCCCGGTGCTCAGCGCCGAGCAAATCAAACGCATCTGTCACCTGGGACAGCGGCGCAAGGTCAAGGCCGGCGACCTGCTGTTCGAGGTGGGCGACGCGCAGACGGCGTTCTACGTGGTCGTGGACGGGGCGATCGAGATTGTCCGCCCGATGGACGGCCACGAAGAACCGGTGACCGTTCACCGCGCCGGCGAGTTCACCGGCGAGATCAACATGCTGTCCGGCCGCCGAGCGCTGGTACGCGGGCGGGTCATCGAAGACGGCGAGCTGGTGATTCTGGACCGCGAGCACCTGCGCACACTGGTCCAGCGCGACAGCGACATCAGCGAGATCCTCATGCGCGCCTTCATCCTGCGGCGCCTGGGCTTGCTGGCCCAGGGCGGCGGCGATCTGATCTTGATCGGCTCGAATCATTCGCGCGCGACGCTGGAACTGCGCGAATTTCTCACCCGCAACGGCCAGCCGTTCACCTACCAGGACGTCGATACCGATCCCTCGGTGCAGGCTTTGCTGGATCGCTTCGAGGTGGGCGTCAACGAGGTGCCGGTGGTGGTGTGCCGGGAACGCGGCGTGCTTCGCAACCCATCCATCGAAAAGCTGGCGGCCGAACTGGGCCTGAGCCTGTCGCTGCAAACCGACAAGATCCGCGACCTGATCGTGGTCGGCGCTGGTCCCGCCGGCCTGGCCGCCGCGCTGTACGCCGCCTCCGAAGGTCTGGACGTGGTGGTGCTGGAAGGCACCGCGCCCGGCGGACAGGCGGGCACCAGCTCGCGCATCGAAAATTATCTCGGCTTTCCCACCGGCATTTCAGGGCAAGCGCTGGCCGGCCGGGCGCTGAACCAGGCGGAAAAATTCGGCGCCGAGGTGGCGATCGGCCGCCGCGCCGTGCGCCTCAACTGCGACACCCGCCCCTACAAGATTTTCCTGGAAAACGACGAGGTGGTTCGCACCCGGGCCATCGTCATCGCCACCGGTGCCCGTTATCGCAAGCCCGACCTTCCCGATCTGATGCGCTTTGAAGGCGCTGGCATCTATTACAGCGCCACCCATCTGGAAGCGCAGCTTTGCCAGAAGGAACCGGTGGCCATCGTCGGCGGGGCCAACTCGGCCGGGCAGGCGGCGGTCTTTCTTTCCCAGATCGCCTCGAACGTCGACGTGCTGGTGCGCGGGCCGGGCCTGGCCGACAGCATGTCGCGCTATCTCATCCAGCGCATCAACGACGGCGAAAACGTCCGCCTGCGCACGCGCACGCAGATCGAAGCGCTGGAGGGCAAGGAATGGCTAGAGCGCGTGCGCATCCGCCACCTGGATTCCGGCGAGCGCAACACGCTGGCCTTGCGCCACATCTTCATGATGACCGGCGCCGAACCGTACACCGCCTGGCTGCAGGGGTGCGTCTTGCTGGACGATCGCGGCTTCGTGAAGACCGGCGCCGACCTGCGCCCCGACGATCTGGCCGGCGCCCGCTGGCCGCTGCCGCGTCCGCCGCTCCTGATGGAGACCAGCATCCCCGGCGTCTTCGCCGTCGGCGACGCCCGTGCGGGCAGCGTCAAGCGAGTGGCGTCGGCGGTGGGTGAAGGATCGATCTGCATTCAGCTTGTGCACCGCGCGCTGCAAGAGCTGTGAACGGGCGGCCGTCGCTGCGGCGGGCGGCCGACGGCTATTCGAGCAGCGGATCGAAGCCCACCTCGTCGACGAAGCACCAGCCCCAGGTCTCGCCCGGCTCCAGCGAGCGCATGATGGGGTGGTGCGTGGCGCGGTAGTGCTTGGTGGCGTGACGGTTCTTGGAATCGTCGCAACAGCCGACGTGCCCGCAGTGCATGCACAGACGCAAGTGAACCCACGTATCGCCGCTGGCCAAGCATTCTTCGCAGCCGCGGGTGTGTGCGTGAGTCTTGGGATTGATCGTCGCCAGATGCGGGCACGAAGCCTGGTCGCTGCCACCGTCGCTGTCGTCGTCGCTCATGGGCGCAGTATGCCCCGCGGGCGGCGCCGAAAGACGGAAGATCGTATGGTGGTTTCCCCGTGAACGACGACAACCCCGCTCCGCCCGCGCTGGCGTTCACCGACGTGTCGAAGAGCTTCGGCACCGTGCGCGCGCTGCACCCGCTCAGCCTGGAAGTGGCGCGCGGCGAGACGCTGGCGCTGATCGGACCCAGCGGCTGCGGCAAGACCACCATCTTGCGGCTGGCTCTGGGCCTTGATCGGCCGGACAGCGGCGCGGTGTTCATCGGCGGCGCGCGGATCGGTGACGACAACGTGCGCGCGCTTCGCCAGCGCATCGGGTACGTTGTGCAGGAAGGCGGTCTGTTTCCGCACCTGACGGCGGCGGCGAATATCAGCTTGATGGCGCGCCACCTCGGTTGGGCGCCGGCGCGCATCGCCGCGCGCCAGGACGAGCTGACGGCGCTGACTCGCTTTCCCGTCGATGCGCTCGGGCGCTACCCGTCCCAGCTTTCGGGCGGGCAGCGCCAGCGCGTGGGGTTGATGCGGGCGCTGATGCTGGATCCGACGTTGCTCTTGCTGGACGAACCGTTGGGCGCGCTGGATCCGCTGGTGCGCGCCGAGCTGCAAGACGATCTGGGACGCGTGTTCAAGCAACTGCACAAGACGGTGGTGCTGGTGACGCACGATCTGGCCGAGGCGGCGCTGCTGGCCGACACGGTGGCGTTGATGCGCGACGGGCGCGTGGTGCAAAAAGGCCCAGGCGTCGAGCTGTGGCGCGCGCCGGCCGATCCGTTCGTGCGCGCCTTCGTGGCCGCGCAGCGCCGGGCCGCCTTCGACGATCCGGAGCGGCCGGCGTGAGCGCGCCGCGAACCGCCGTCAGCGCAACGCGCGCGCTGGTGGTGCTGATCCTGGCCCTGGCGTCGTCGGTGCTGTTCGACGCGCGGGTCTCGGCCGGCGACGAACGCGATCACTTGCGCGTCGCTTCGAAGGCCTTCACGGAATCGGTCATCCTGGGCGAGATCGCCGCGCAGCTCGGCAGCGCTGCTGGTACGCCAACGCAACACCGGCGCGCGCTCGGCGGCTCGAGGCTGTGCTGGGACGCGCTTTTGGGCGGCGAGATTGATCTTTACCCGGAGTACACCGGCACCCTGACGCAGGAACTGGTGCGCGACCTCGGTCCGGCGGGCGCCGATGCGGCCGCTTTGCGCGCGGCCCTGCGTGGGCGCGGGATCGGCGTCATCGGGCCGCTGGGGTTCGACAACACCTATGCCATCGGCATGCGCGCCGTCGTGGCCGACGCGCGCGGGATTCGCTCGCTGTCGGATCTCCGCAGCCACCCCGACTTGCGTTTCGGCTTCAGCAACGAGTTCATGAACCGCCGCGACGGCTGGCCGGGCTTGGCCGCACGTTACGCTTTACCGCAGACGACGGTGCAAGGATTGGATCACGACCTGGCCTACCGCGGCCTGCGCGACGGCCGGCTGGACGCCACCGACCTTTATCGAACCGACGCGGAGATCCGCCGCTATGACCTGCGGGTGCTGGCCGACGATCGCGGATTTTTCCCGCGCTATGACGCCGTGCTGGTCTATCGCCTCGACGCCGAGGCGCGCTGGCCGGCGGCGTTCGCGACCCTGCGCCACCTGCAAGGCGCCATCGACGCGCCGGCGATGATCGCCATGAACGCGCAAGTGAAGCTGGACAAGATCGCCGAGGGCACCGTCGCCGCCGCTTTCGTCAGCGCGCACGCCGGCTCATTCGGCGCCGCGACGGTATCCGCCGCCGCGACCACTGGCACGCGCGCCCGGCGCATCTGGCAGCACACGCGCGAGCATCTGTTGCTGGTGGCGGTGTCATTGCTGGCGGCGATCGCGGTGGCGTTGCCCATGGGCATCCTGGCGGCGCGCCGCCCGCGCCTGGGACAGCTGCTGCTGGCGGCGGTGGGCGTGGTGCAGACCATCCCGTCGCTGGCGCTGCTGGTTTTCATGATTCCTCTGCTGGGCATTGGCGCGCTGCCGGCGACAGCGGCGCTGTTTCTTTACAGTTTGCTGCCCATCGTCCGCAACACGCACGCCGGCTTGCGCGCCATCGCTCCGTCGGTGCGCGACGCCGCTGCGGCGCTGGGTCTGCCGCCGCTGGCCATCCTCTGGCAGATCGAGCTGCCGCTGGCCACGGGTACGATATTGGCCGGGATCAAGAGCGCCGCAGTGATCAACGTCGGCACCGCCACCCTGGGCGCGCTGATCGGTGCCGGGGGATTGGGCCAGCCGATCTTCACCGGCATTCGCCTGGATGATCTTCCCCTGATCTTGGAAGGCGCGGTGCCGGCGTCGGTGTTGGCGCTGGCCGTGCAGGGCGTCTTCGACCTGATGGATCGGGCGGCGGTCCCGCGCGGCTTGCGACAATAATAACAAGGGCGGACTGCCGGCCCTTTCGGCGTTATGTTACCGCCGGCGCTGGCGCCGTGTCCCCCCCGACGAATGGCACTCCTCGACGCATACCGCGCCGTGCGCGGACAAACCGCCGCCCTGTGCGCCCCACTGTCCGCCGAGGATCAGCTGGTTCAATCGATGCCTGACGCCAGCCCGACCAAATGGCACCTGGCCCACACCAGCTGGTTTTTCGAGACCTTCGTGCTGGAGCCGGGCGCAGCCGGCTATCGCCCGTTCGATCCCACCTACCGTTTTCTCTTCAATTCGTATTACGAAACCGTGGGCGCGCGGCTGGAACGGCCGCGGCGCGGGTTGCTCTCGCGGCCGTCTTTGGCCGACGTGCAGGCGTACCGGCGCCACGTCGACGACGCCATGGCGCGCCTGCTGGAACCAGGCCTGGACGATCCGGCGCGCGCCGGTACGGTCGAGCTCGGCCTGCATCATGAACAGCAGCACCAGGAGTTGATCCTCACCGACATCAAGCACGTCTTGGGTTCGAACCCCCTGCGGCCGGCGTATCGCCCGGCGGCCAGCGACGCCAGCGACGCCGACGACGATGGCGGCACGTCAATCGCGCCGGCGAAATTTCGCCCCTTCGGCGAAGGGCTGGTGTCGATCGGCCATCACGGTCCTGGCTTCGCTTTCGACAACGAAGGGCCGCGCCACCGGGTTTTCCTGCGCGGCTTCGCGCTGGGCGATCGCCCCGTCACCTGCGGCGAATACCTGGACTTCATGCGCGACGGCGGCTATGGCCGCGCCACGCTGTGGCTGTCCGACGGCTGGCAAGAACGGCAGCGCGAAGGCTGGCAGGCGCCGCTTTACTGGGAACAGCTCGACGGCGTGTGGATGGCGTTCACGTTGGAAGGCCTGTTGCCTGTCGATGCGCGCCAGCCGGTCTCGCACATCAGCTATTTCGAAGCCGACGCCTACGCGCGCTGGTCCGGCGCGCGCCTGCCCACCGAAGCGGAGTGGGAGCACGCCGCGCGCGACCTCCCGGTCGACGGCGCCTTCGCCGACAGCGGACGTTTTCATCCCGGGCCGGCGCGCGCCACGATGTTCGGCGACGTCTGGCAGTGGACGCAAAGCCCCTACGCCGCGTACCCCGGCTATCGTCCGCCGGGCGGCGCGATCGGGGAGTACAACGGCAAGTTCATGTGCAATCAAATGGTGCTGCGAGGCGGATCGTGTCTGACGCCGGCGGGACACGTACGCGCCACCTATCGTAATTTCTTCCCGGCCGGAACCCGCTGGCAGTCGAGCGGCATCCGATTGGCACGTGACACATGAGCCTGGCGGGCGACATCGAACTGGATCTCGGCGGCGACGGTGTCGATGGCAGCACCGGGGATGGCCAGTCTCGCGCGAGCAGCCAACTCGAGCTCGACGAGACCAGGCGCGACGTGGCGGCGGCGGTCAGGGACGGTTTGCTGCGCCGGCGCAAGCGGCTGCCGGCGTGGCTTTTGTATGATCAGCAAGGCTCGGCTCTGTTCGAAGAGATCACGCTTTTGCCGGAGTACTACCTGACCCGAACCGAGCGCGCGATCCTCACCGACCACGCCGCCGAGATGATCCGCGCCGCCGGGCCGCCGCTGTCGGTGGTCGAGCTGGGCGCGGGATCAGCGTCGAAGACGCGGATCCTGTTGCAAGCGCTGCTGGCCCAACAACGCCACGGCCACTACACGCCGGTCGACGTCTCACCGAGCGCGCTCGGCTTCGCGCAGCACCAACTGCGCGATCTGCCGCGCCTGAGCGTTCGGCCGGTGGTGGCGCGCTATCCGGAGGAGTTGGGTTTTCTGCGCGGCCTGCCCGGCCGGCGGCTGGTGATTTTTTTGGGCTCGAACGTCGGCAATTACAACCCGCGTGCCGCCCGCACCCTGCTCGGCGCCGTGCGCCGCCAGTTGGCGCCCGGCGACGCGCTGTTGATGGGCACGGACCTGCGCAAATCGGCGGCGGTGCTGCTACCGGCGTATGACGACGCCCGGGGCGTCACCGCGCGTTTCAACAAGAACGTCCTTGAACGCATCAACCGCGTGCTGGGCGCGCGCTTCGACAGCCATCGCTTTCGCCACGTGGTGCGCTGGAACGCCGAAGCCTCGCGCGTCGAGCTTTATCTGGAAAGTCTGGTCGCCCACACTGTGCCGGTCGCCGCGCTGGACGTGGAAATTCCCTTCGCCGCCGGCGAGCGCATCCACACCGAATCCAGCCACAAGTTCACCCAGGCGGCGGTACGCGCGCTGCTGACGGCCGCCGGTTTCCGCTGGGAAGCCACCTGGCGCGATGCCCACCGTCGCTTCGCGGTCCATTTGGCCCGCGTGCGCTAGAGTTGATTTTGCGACGTGCGCCGCTACGGAATAACCGGCGATCCGACGTCGGCCTGGATGCACGACGAGGCGTCGAACAGCATGAACTCGACGGCTTTTTCTAGCGAGGTCATCGGGCCGTTGTTGCACTCGGAGGGGAACGTCGGTTGCACCAGTTGGCCGGGGACCGCCGCCGTCGTCATCAACGGCGTCTGGTTGTTGCTGTCACTGGCCACGTGGAATTGGCTGAAGGCCACGCGCCCGCACTGTTGACTGTCAGGCACGCCCACCGGCGTGTTGAAGGTGAAGTTCTGGATCGAAGGCGCAGAGCCGTCGGTGTAGATCCAGCTTTGGGTGGGCGGAACGACGCCAGCGATGATGCTGACGCTCTCCAACGGGTCATGGATGGCAATCTGCCCCGACACCATACCCGTGACGCCGACCAGGGCCAGCCATTGCGAAAATGAAATGCCCTTGGGAAATTGTTGATCGATGCGGCCGACAAAGTCAGTCCCTGGCAAAAACCGCGTGCCCGACTTCCACACCACCGTGTTTTCGAAGGTGCCGCCCACGCCGTCGCGCAGCCACGAATCGCTCCAGTCGGTGAGAAAGATCCGACCGCCCTTGTTCGTATAGTCGAGCAAGTTCTTTTGATACGCCGGGTTCTTCTGCCCGGCGCTGTCGCACGGCAGTAGCACGATGTCGTAACGGGCCAGCGTGGCCGGATCGCCCACCAGCCGATCGCCGTTCGGCGTGGCGATGCCCAGGTGGTGGCCGCGATACGTCCACATGTTCACGCGCCCGGCATCGCCCGGCAACGTGAACTCGGCTTCGTCGATGCCGATCTTGCGCAGCGTGCAGTCGAAGGGATCCCACTGACCGGTGGCGATGGCGATGGCCGGGATGTCACCTTCGGTTTGATTGCGGGGCATGCGAGTCAGCTCGGTGGGCAGCGCGGTGTCGGTACAGGCGGTCACTTCGGGGATCACCACCTGTCGCCGCCAGCGACCGATCTGCACCACCAGCGGCACTTGCCGCCCAGGCGAAAGGCCGGTGAGCTTGAACGTGCCGTCCGGTCCGGTCACCGCGGTCGCCTGGGGCGCGCCCGAGACCGTTCCGCAACGATCGCAGGCGACGCCGGGGGAAAACGGCGCTACCGCGGTGGTCGGCACGTAGACCAGAGCGTTGTATAGAGGATCGGGGCGGCCGAAACGCGGCGGCGTGGGCGCCACCACCGTGCCGCTGACGCTGGTGGTACCGCCGCCCGGGCAGGCGCTGAAAGTCGGTTGCGCCGAGCCCTCCATCCCCTTGCCAGCGGAAACCCCCGAAGGCAGGTCGGCCACCGTGTCCACCTGGGTAGTGCAAGCCGTCACCAGCAAACTGCCAGTTAGCAAGGCCAAAGGTCGGACGTTCCAGCCGGCACTGGAACGAGCCGCCGCGCTCGCCACCAGACCCATGACTTTATGGAACTACCATAGATCGGGCTTTTCTGCCGGCGTTTCTTCTGGCTCGGCCAAACCAAATCCCTGTAGGTTTTTGCTCATGGGTTTTGGTCTGCTGGCCGGCGCATGGGCGTTGGTCGCGATGCTGCAGACGGCGCCCGAACCCGCCGTCGATCTGGGGGCGCCCGCGAACCCCATTCGCGTCGTGGTGCGCATCGCCGACGAGGCCGATCAAAGGATCGTCGTCCGCCTGCGCGGCCACGCCAGCGACCTGGCCATCACCTTCGTCACCACCGACGATCGAGCGCGTCCGGCCGACCTGGCCGAGCAGATCGCCGGCGCCGACGCGCTGGCGAGGCGCGAACAGGCCGACGCCGTGGTCTGGTTTTCGCATGGGCGTTGCGGGCACGCGGCGCCGGCCAGGCAGATCGACGGCTTGATCGTCCACATCGCCCAGCCGAAAATCCGCAGCGTCCTGGTGCGGGCGGTCGGTCATCTCTCCTGCGACCGACCGCCTGCGGCCAGCCATGCAGTCGAAGACTCGGCGGCCTTCGAAGCGGCGGCCATCGTGGTGCGCGCCGCGCTGGTGGCGGTGGCGGCCGGTGGGGCCATCGGCGTGGTGACGCCGCCGCCACCGACGGCGCCGGCCGCTCCATCCGGCCCGCAACCAGCCGTGACGGTCGGCTGGCTGTGGACGCTGGACGGCCTGACGCCGTACGGGCAGCAAGGCCTGCAAGCGGTGTTGGGCTTCGGTGGCGATCGATTCGTTCTCGAGATGGGTCTATTGGCCACGGTGCCGGCGCAAGTGACCGACGATTTTGCCACCGTGTCGTTGTCGCGGGCGGCGCTGACGCTGGGGGGCGCCATTCGGCAGCCGCTCGGTGATCATTTCGTGATCGGCGGGGCGGTGCACGCCGGCGCGGCCTTGCAGATGCGCACCACCACCCCGCGAATGGCCGGCGTGTCGGCCTACCCGGCCAGCCGACTCGCGTCAGTGGTGGTGTCGCCGGAAGGGCGTTTTGGCGTCATCATTCCCCGCGTGCGTGGTTTGACCGTCGGGGTGGCGCTGGCCGCCGACTATATTCCCCACATTCCGCTGCTTCGCTACACGCGCGACATGATGACCGTAAACCAGCGACGGCCGTGGGTGGTGCAGCCACGCGCGTCGCTGAATATCCAGTTGTGCCTGCCGTGACCCATTTCTTGGTAGGCCAAACTCTATCCCGTTGCCCATGGACCGCCTGACCACCAAGACCGATGCGCGCAGCGCGGATCAGCTGGCCCGGCTGGCGACCGAGGCGCGTGCCGGCGACACCCGCGCGCTGGAACAGCTATTGCTGGCGCTGTTGCCGCGCACGCGGAATCTGGTGCGGTACCTGATCGGCGGCGATCCCGACGTCGATGATGTGGCGCAGACCGCTCTGTGGGCCATCGCGCGCAAGCTGCACACCTTCGAGGGGCGCAGCGCGCTGACGGCGTGGACCGATCGCATCGTGGCGCGCGCCGCCTTCGCCGAGATCAGGCGCCGCGCCAGCCGGCCGAAAGTGGTGGCGGAATCGCCGCTGGAAAGCGTGCCCACCACCGGCGCGGTGATCGCCGATTATCTGGCCCGGCGCTGGATGGTGCGGCTTTTGGATCAGCTTCCCACCGAACAACGAGATGTCGTCGTCCTGCACCATGTGATGGAGTTGACAGTGCCCGAGGTGGCAGAAGAAACCGGCGCCGGCGAAGAGACCGTGCGCAGTCGTTTGCGTCTGGCCAAAGCGCGCCTGCGCGAACTGGGCGCCGCGGTCGGCGCCTCCGACGAGGATCGAATCGATGACTGACTTGCAGCGACTGGACGACGACGATGGACCGGCGCGGCCGCTCTCCGACCAGCAGGCGCGCGCGTTGGTGCGCGGCGCTCTTTCACGGGTGATCGCCGGCGATGCCGATGGGCGCGCGCGCGCGGTGCCGGCGCGGCGGCTGGGACGGGCGGCGATCGTGATCGCCGGCGTGCTGCTGGGTGGGGCGGCGGTGGCGGGACTGACGGCCAGCCGGCGGTGGCGATCGCCGTCCACGCCGACGCTGAACGACCACCGATGGTCGTCAGATCCATCGGTGGTCGAGGCGGTGACGGAAGCCTCCGCCGCGCCGGCCGAAGAGACCCCGCCCGTGCTGCCTGGCGCCGAAGCGCCTGCCGCGCGCCCGCCCGAACATCACAAAATGGCTTCCCATTCGCGTACGACGGCCCACGCCGGCGGTGCGCGGGCCAGCAACGAGCCGGAAGCCACCGGCGCCTATGCCGATGACGTGCTGTCGCTGGCCAACCAGCTGCGCGGTCAGCGGCGCTGGCGCGATGCTGCGATCACCTATCAAAGGGTAATCGCGACCTTCCCGGAAACAGACAGCGCCTATGTCGCCATGCTGGCGCGCGCCGAGCTGCTCCTGGATCACCTCGATCGCCCGGCCGAGGCGCTGGGTCTGTTCCAGCGCGCGCTGGCGCAGCCATCGGGTTTGCTGACCGAAGAAGCCCGCTACGGCATCGCCACCTGCTATCGCGCCCTCGGCGACAGCGGCCGCGAACGGCAAGCCCTGAACGCTTTCCTGGCCGCGCATCCCCACAGCCTGTTGCGCGCCAGCGCCAGCGCTCGCCTGGCCGAGTTGCGTTAGCGGTCGGCAGAAAAAATCGGGATTTCCTGCCTTGCCGGACCGAGCGCGCGAAACCATGCATAGGCAGGGGCGTAAGCCAATTACACCAGCCTGAGTTCTGGAGCCGGGTCGAGACCCGCGCAGCATGGCGGATCGAGACGAGCGTCGTGGGCCCCCGCCCGATCAAACATTCGGCTGGCAAACGGTCGAGGACTCGCAAGACATGCTGAAGACATCTGGTTTGCTCTTTCTAGCGTTGGCAGCCGCTTCGTTGTCGGCGTGCAACACATCAAGTGCCATCAATGGCGACGGCAGCGTCGAGGTCCCTTTGCGCGGCGCGGTCGATCTCGGCCGCGACACGACCGGCGATGTTGATGCCGACGCGAGCGCCGTAGTCGATCAGTCTGCCGACGAAGCCGCCCCGGACGCGGGCGCCGCCACCGACGCCATCGTGGCGCCGGACACCGTCGCCACCGACAGCGGCGGCACCGACGGCGTCACCACCGACGCCACGCCGCCAGGCGAGACCTGTCGGACGGAGCCCGTGTACACCGGACCGATGTTGATCTTCGCCGGCGGTCCCAACTTTGGCGCCGGCGACGGCGTGGGGTTGTGCGGCTATCCGAACGACAAGCTACCGAAAGGAAAATTCTTCGGCGCCGTCGACACCGCGTTGTTCGCCAACGCCCAGACCTGCGGCGCCTGTATGCGCCTGGAAAACGCCGACGCCACCGTGACCGCCGAAGTGCAGATCATCGACCTGGTCGATCCGCTGCTCCCCCTCGCCGACGGCCACGTGCTCAGCGTCGACAAAGCGGTCAGCGACCTTTTTGGGGCGGGCGGCAACCCGGTGGTCAAGTATCGCGTCGTCCCTTGCGACGTCAGCGGCAACATCCAGGTGCAGCTCGATTCCACCACCATCCAGGGCTCGTCGGTGCTGGTGATGAACCAGCGCACGGTGGTGTCGGCCGTCCAGATCCAAACGGTCGACGGCTGGAGGGCGCTGACCCGCACGCCGTTCAACCGCTGGGCCGTGCCCTTCGCCATCAGCGGCAAGAGCAACACCATCCGCTTCACCGACACCTCTGAACGTTCGGTCGACGCCCCCGCCGTGCCCTTCGTCGACGGGCTGCAAGACACCGGTGTGCAGTTGCCGCCCTGTCTTTGAATCAAGGCGAAAAAGCCGCGCCGTCGCCGGTGAGCAGCGCCGCCAGCCGGGGCAGCGCCTGGCCGGCGCGGGCGCCGAGACGAACCGTCACCAGGTCGTCGGCGCGCGTGGGACCGTCATTGATGAGCGCGACCGGCACGCCCAGCTCGCCGGCCCGGCGCACGAATCGAAAACCCGAGTAGACGGTCAGGGATGAACCCACCACCAGCAAGATCTCGGCGGTGGCGAACAGCTCCCAGGCGGCGCGCAAGGTCGATTCGGCGACGTGGCCGCCGAAGAACACCACGTTCGGCATCAGCGCGCCGCCGCAGATGACACAGCCGACGACGGTGAAGGCCGCCACGGCGTCGTCGGCCAGATCGGCGTCGCCGTCCGGAGCCAGCGCGGCGGCGGCGCTGGTCAGCCAGTCGGGGTTGGCGTCGAGCAGGCGCTGGTGCACGCTGTCGCGGGCGAAGGCCGCGTGGCAGGCCAGGCAGCGAACGTCGGCCAGGGCGCCGTGTAGTTCGACCACGCGGCGGCTGCCGGCGGCGTGGTGCAGGCGATCGACGTTCTGGGTGATGATCCCGGCCAATAGACCGGCGTGTTCCAGGCGGGCCAAGGCGTGGTGGGCGGGGTTGGGTGCCGCCGCCGAGAAGCGCTGCCAGCCGAGGGTGGCGCGCGCCCAGTAACGCTGGCGAACCGGGGCGTGCTGGATGAACGCGTCGTGCTGGATAGGCCGGCGCGGTCCGCTGCGCCCCTGGCCGCGATAGTCAGGGATGCCGGATTCGGTGCTGCAGCCGGCGCCGGTCAGGGCCACGAAGCGCCGATCGCGCAGCAATGCCTGCAAACGAAGCAGGTCGGCGTCGAAGGAAAAATCGCCTTCGCTGTTCATGACGCCACGCTGGCCGCGCCGGTCCGCCGCCCGCGGCGGCGCGGCACTGGAAATCCTGGCTGTGCCCGCAGTGCCGCCAGCAGGTCAGCCGCGTGCGGCGGCGCCAGGTCCAGGCGCCGCGCCAGCGCCGCCAGCGGCGCACCCCGGGCCACGTCGCGCGCCAGATCCTCGGCCAGATCCGCGCGCAGCGCCCAGGCACCGACCGGCACGTAACCGAGCGCCTGATAGGGAAGCCCCGCCTCGTCATCGCCGGACAAGCACGGCGGCGGGCCATCGGCCAGCGACGGCGGCGGCAGCGGCAACGGCTCCGGCCAGCGCTCGGCCGCGCACAGCGCCTGACGGCGGTGCAAAGCCGAGACGGTCAGCAAAGTCGGCGCGAACAAGGCCAGCCGACCGAAGACGATCCCGCCGCCGACCAGGCGGCGGCGCTCGGCAGCCGGCAGCGCTTCCAGCTGCGGGCGGGCCGACGCCACCGAGACGGTGCCCAGGTTCTGCTGCAACAAATAGACGATGCCGCGGGCGGCGGGTCCCAGCGTTTCGTCGGCGGTGGGAAGCAGCGCCAGCAGCTCGGCCACCAGATCGCGGGCGAAGGCCAGCAGGCGACGCGCCAGGCGCAGACGCGCGCCGCCCGGCAGCGCCGGCAGCACGGTCACCTCGGGGTGCAACCGGCCGGCGCCACGCAAGAGCCGGCCCACCACGCGTTCGCCGGCCCAGATGCGGCCGTCGCCGCGCACATTCAACTGCGCGTGGGGGGCGGCGATGATCGCCTCGACCCAGGCGGTGTCGGCGGTGGTGGTCGGCGCCGCAGCATGCGAACCGCCTTTTTCCGATAGCGCGCGCGCCGCCGGGATCTTCGCCGCCAGTTCGCCCGCCAGCGAACGCAGGCCCGCCCGCGCCGACGGGCCCGGCCGGGCGGCGGACCGGCGCCGGTGGCCCGGCTCGTCGACGAACCGCTGCACCAGCTTCTGATGAAGAGCATCGCTCAGCCGATCTTCGATGTCGTGCGTTCGCGCTTGCCAACCTGGCGCGTCGTCGACCCACGCCCGGTGCGCGGTCACGTAGGTCCAGGTTCGCACCGCCGACATGCGATCCAGCAGCGTCTCCAGATCGCCGTCGGGACGGTCCAGACGGCGCAGGTGCTCGTCGATCCAGTCGCCGGCCAGCTGGCCCGCGCCGCCTGCCAGCTGGCGGAAAGCGGCGGCGACCAAATGAAAGTGATCGTCCAGGGCCAGCTGGCGAAAGTCGGGGATCTGACACACCTGCCACAGAAGTGCGACGCGCTCTGGACCGCGGGCCAGCGCCTGCACGTCGGCGATGCGCGCCAGCGCGGTGAGGGCGCGCAGATCGTCGGCGTCGTCGCACAGGCGCAGCCACGGCTGGCGCGGCCGGCGGCGCAGCGACGCCAGTAGACTGTCGACCGAATCCAAATCGAGGTCGTGGTTCCTCCAGAAGACGCGCTCGGCGGGGGGGAAACGGTGCTGCTCCAGAGCACGCACGGTGGCGGGCGGCAGCGTGGGCAGCGGCGCCAGCGTGGCGAAGCGGCCGTCGCGGTGATAGCGGCCGGCGCGGCCGGCGATCTGGGCCAGCTCGGCGTCTTCCAGGGCGCGGCCCTCGCGGCCGTCGAATTTGCGCAGATCGGCGAAGACCACGGCGTCGACGTCCAGGTTCAATCCCATGCCGATGGCGTCGGTGGCGACCAGCGTGTCGACCTCGCCGGCCTGGAACAGGGCCACCTGGGCGTTGCGGGCGCGCGGCGACAGCGCGCCGATCACCACCGCCGCGCCGCCGCGCTTGCCGCGAATTTTTTCCGCCAGCTCGTAGACCCGCGTGGCCGAGAACGCCACCACCACCGACCGCGGCGGCAACGTCGACAAGGTCATGCTGCCGCCGTCGGACAGCGTGGACAGACGCGGGCGGCCTTCCACCACTGCCTGCGGACACAGCCGCGGCAGCAGCGCGCGCATGGTGGCCGAACCCAGCAGCCAGGTCTCTTGCTGGCCGCGGGCGTGCTGGATTCGCTGCGTGAAGATGTGGCCGCGCTGGCGGTGAGTGCAAAGCTGGATCTCGTCGACGGCCAGGAAATCCACCTTCCGATCGGACATCGCGCCGGGCATCGCCTCGACGGTGCAAATCCAGTAACGCGGGTGCGGCGGGAGGCGCTTTTCTTCGCCCGTCACCAGGGCCACCGCGCCCTCGCCCACGCGCGCCGAAACGCGATCGTAGATCTCGCGGGCCAAAAGCCGCAGCGGCAGGCCGATCTCGCGGGCCAAAAGCCGCAGCGGCAGGCCGATCATACCGGTCGGATATTCCAGCATGCGTTCGATCGCCGCGTGCGTCTTACCGGTGTTGGTGGGGCCCAGCAGCGCGCGCAACGGCGCAGCTTCACCGCGGAAAGAGGCAGCGTCGGATACGATCCAGCGATCTCGGTGCACGGTCACGGCCACACGCCGGCCTGGCGTGCCAGGCCGATTATACGACGGCCTCCCGGCGGTGGCCCTGACGCGAGCGGCGCGGCCGTTCGTCGAGGAGGCCGTTCTGGTTGACCGACGGGCGCTGCCGCGATACCTCGGTTGGATGATCCCACTGCCGAGCCCCCACCGCATCGGCGCCGCTTTGTTGCTGGCCATCACCACCCTGGGCTGTGGTGGCGGCTCCGGGCCGAAGACCGGCACCGAAAACGGCGCGGCCGACAATGACAGCGGCAGCGCCGACAATGACAGCGGCAGCGCCGCCGACGGCGCCGGCTCCTGCCACGCGCCTGGTTATGGCGGCGGCGAGATGGCGCAGACGATCGCTTCTGTCAGCGCCACCATCACCGACGTCAGCGGCGCGCCAGTCGCCGGAATGCCCGTGTCGGTCACCGGCATCAACATCAGCTTCCCGGGAACGACCGCCGCCGACGGAACTGTAACGGTGTCCGTCTCGGCCAGCGCTGGCCTGAAGGCCCCGGCGTTTCGTTATGGCGACGGCCTGACTTACCCGCGCCTTTTGCTGCCGCTGACCAAGCCGATGCCGGCGCTGCCAGCGCTGGTGACGGCGAAACTTCCCGTGGCCGGCGCAGCGCTGATGCCCGGGACCAGTGCCACCTCCGGCGATCTGACGTTGACCATCGCCGCCGACGCCACCGTTCTGATCGACGCCTTGAGCTTCGACACCGCCGACAAGCAGGCGCTCCGGGCGGTGACGCTGCCGCCGGACCGCCTCGGCGACGTCACCGGCGGGTTGGGATTCGACGTGGTGATCGCCGCCGGTCCGGCCCAGACCACGTTCTGCCCGCCCGCCGCCGCCAGCGTCCCCAACGCGCTGGGCTGGCCGGCCGGCACCAAGGTCGAGTTCCTGATCTTGGGCGGCAACGTCTCTCAAGATTGGGCGCCGTGGGCGGGCTGGACCAAGGTCAGCGACGGCGCGGTCAGCGAAGACGGCCAGACGATCGCCACCGCGCCCGGCGGCGGCTTGCCGGTTCTGGACGTCATCGGCATTCGCCAGGCCGCCGAAACCGCTTGCTTCATCGCGCCGTGATCCGCGCCGTGGTGGCCGCGGCCGCCGTGGCCGCCGTGTGTGGTTGCGTCCCCACCGCGGCGCCGCTGTTGCCGCAGGACGTGGCCTCGGCGCTGGCCAAGGGGCCGATGCGCACGCTGACCACACCGCATCTCATCGTTTACTACTCGGAGGGCAACCACGATCAGGCGGTACGGCTGGCCGCGCACGCTGAAGGCTGCGTCGGCTATCTCAAGAGCGTCGCCCAGATCCACAACGACCTGACCGAGCAGCCGATGGCCGTGCTGTTCGCCGATCTGCCGCTGAACAATGCCTTCGTCACGCCGCGCATTCTAGGCTGGGACGCCCAGGCGGTGATCTCCACCCACGACACCGTCGATCTGTTTTCGCTGGAGATGGGCCAGCCGCCCGACGCCGGCGAGACCGCCTGTCACGAGCTGGTTCACTATGTGCACCTCGAACAGATCGCCGGCTTTCCCTTGTTCATGAACACGGTCTTCGGCGCCGCGTACACGCCGCAGATCGGATTGGACAGCTGGTTCGACGAAGGCCTGGCGGTTTATTACGAGACCAAGCTGCAGCCGGGCACCGGGCGGCTGGCCTGGCCCTTCTGGCGCGGGATGTTCGCCGCCGCCTACGCCGGCCACCGCATCAACGGCGGCGATCTGTCCGCCCTGCAGCGCGATTTTCACCTGGGCAATCACTATCTGGTGGGCAGCCAGTTCGTGCGCTTCCTCGCCGATCGCTACGGCGAGCAGCAGCTGTGGCGCCTGATCAACGTCCAGGGTCGGTCGATCTTTTTTCCCTTCGGCGTGAACCTGCGCTTCTGGCAGGCGTACGACAAGACGCTGTCCACGCTGGTCGACGAATTCGCCGACGAGGTCGCGCAGCACATCCCGCCGCGCGCCCGCCCGGCCGGCCAGCGCGTGGTCCACGCCGCCGGGTACAGCGCCCGGTACGCGCGCGCCGCGGACGGCACCGAGGCCATCGTCAGCTCTGACCACGACCAGCCGGCACGCTTGAAGATCTACGCGCCCGACGGCGCGCTGCGGGTGGTCCGCGATCTGACCGACGTGCTGCCGCCGCGCGAGCTGGTCGCTGGCGTGCCCAGTTTCATCAGCGGTGTCAGCTTCAGCAGCGACGGTCGGACGCTTTATTTCGTGTCGACCGATCAGGACGCCACCTACCAGGCATCGCGCCTTTATCGGTATGACGTCGCCGACGACAGCCTGTCGGTGGTGAACCGTGATCTGCGCGGGCCGGGGGGATCCATCAGCCCCGACGGGCGGCGCTATGCCTTCGCTCAGGCCAACGCCGATCACCACGATCTGGCGCTGCTGGATCTGGCCAGCGGCCAGACGCGCGTGCTGTTCACCGAACCAAGCGGGACCTATCTGTCGAACCCGCGCTTTTCTCCCGACGGCAAGCGACTGGTCGCCACCGAGGCCGACCACCAGCATTTTCGCCTGCGCCTGTTCGACGCCGCCAGCGGCCAGCCGCAGGCCACGCTGCCCACCGCGGATGCGCCGGTGCACGACCCGTCGTGGGCCGACGACCAGCGGATCTTGTATCTGGGTCCGGCACCCACCACCGCTGGATTTCAGGTTTACGTTCACGATCTGGCCAGCGCACGCACCGAGCGGGTCACCGACGCGCCTTATCTGGCCTTCGAACCGCGCGCCGCGGGCGCCGGCGCGGTGCGCTTCCTGAACCGTAACGGCTGGGAGTGGACGGTGGACGAGGTGAAGCTGCCGCCACCGCAACCCGCGCTGGCCGTGGCCGCGGCCGACGCGGCGCCAGCGCCGTCGCCGCCATCGCCACCGCCCGCGGTGATCCCCGCACCGCCCGCCGCCGCCAGCCCGGCGCTGCCGGTGGAGCTCGCCGCCACTCCGGACCAGCCGTACAGTTCGTTCGGCGATCTGTTCACGCCGCGCCTGCACGGGTTGACCTTGACCTCCGTCGGGCGGCGGGCGGACATCGTCGGCGTGGTGCTGTCGGGCAACGACCGCCTGGCCTTGCACCGCTGGACCATCGCCGGCTATCT
The DNA here is from genome assembly GCA_036268875.1 of Polyangia bacterium. Lineage (GTDB taxonomy): Bacteria > Myxococcota_A > Polyangia > Fen-1088 > Fen-1088 > DATKEU01. The sequence continues at coordinate 79,622 of DATATI010000080.1, forward strand.
GGAACCAAGCGCCCTGGGCCAGCCCTCCGTGCTGTTCGGGTACACCAACCGCCAGCTGGCCCCGCTGACCATCTCGCTCTCGGCCTCGCAGTTCACCTTTCACGATTCGCTGGATCCGCTGAGCGCGAACAATGCGACGTTTGATCTTTATCGCCGCGACCGGAACGCCGCGCTGGATTTTTCCAGAGCGTTTTACGAAAACCCCATCACCCTGGGCATCGCCTATCTCGACACCAACCGGCCGGGCGATCCCGACGCCCCGCTGGCTTTTCGGCGCATGGCCGGGCCACACCTGGACGCGGTCTTCGTCGGCGCCGAGACCACGCCTTACACCGGCGCCCGCCGGCTGTTCGCCGCCGCGGCGTCGGTCGCCGGTTACCCGCGGCAATGGAACACCACCGGCGACAGCTTCCTCGACGCCCGCGGCGAGCTGGACGCCGTCGTTCCCCTGCCGCTCGGGCACCGGCACACGCTGACGCTGGGGCTGCGCGGGCGCGACCTGCCCGGCACGACGCAGCCGTTCCTGACCGTGGGCGGATACATCAACGCGGTGCTGGGGCGGCGATCCAATCGGCCCGAGGTGAAGACCGATGACTCGCCTGCCATCCCGCCCGGTTTTGATTTCACCGAAGCCCTGCGCGGCTTCGAGGATTACCCGTTCGCCGCCAATCGCGTTGTGCTGGGCGACGCCACCTATCGGTATCCGCTCATCATCGACCGCGGCTGGTCGTCCAGCCTGTGGGTGCTGCCGGCGTTCTTCATCAGCCAGATCGATCTCGAGCTTTTCGGCGCCGGGGCGCGCGCGCAGGACAACCGCGACCGGCTGGCCGTCGGCGGCGCCCTGACATTGCGGACCACGCTGTGGGTGGTGCCCCTGAACCTGCAATATCAGCTAGCCCGTCGGCTGACCGACGATCGCGCCCTCACCCACCTCATCACGCTGGGTAACTGAGCGCGATCCCGATCAGGCGCTCTTGAAAGCCAGCTCGGCCTCGCCAGGGGACAGGCGATAGCCTTGACCGCGAATGGTCTCGATGGCGTGGCCGGCGCTGCCCAGTTTGCGGCGCAGCTGGGACAGGTGGACGCGGATGAGGGCCGTGTCCTCGGTGTTCTCGCTGCCCAGCACGTCGCGCATCAACTCGTGCGCGCCCACCACGCGATCGGAATTGGCCAACAGGTAACTGAGCAGGCGAAACTCGGTCCGGCGCAGGGTGACCGGCGTTCCGCTGATGGCGGCCTCGCGAGTGGCGGCGTCGACCACGATCGGACCGACGCGGGTTTGTCCCACAGTCTGCACGCTGTGGCGGCGGCACACGGCCCGCACCCGGGCCAGGAGTTCGTTATCCGCCACCCTCGAGGCGACCACGTCGTCAGCCCCAGCGTCCAGCACGCCGGCCACGCCCGCCGGTTCGACCGTGTCGCAGCAGGCGATCAGGGCGCCGATGTGATGGGCCCGGCGCACCACCCGACACCAGCGGGCGGCGCTGGCCGTGTTGGCCGCATGAAGCAGCATCGCGTCCTCCGGCAGCCCGCGCGACCAGATCCCGAGACGGTCGACCACCCGGACCGCGCTGCCGTCGCGGGCGAACGCCGCGCGCAGGCGATTGCAAAGTTCCATATCCCGAGACGTAAGAGTAATTCGCATGAGAGCACCAGGTTTCGTATTGGGTTCAGGCGGCGCGCCCGATCTTCTGCGCCTGCCTCCTAGACGAACGAGCGAACAATTTGTCACAAAAAAAATTTTACAATCGGGCTGATCCTGACCAAGTGCAACAGACGGACCGTCAACAGCCGCCCGGTGCGCGCCCCCGATCCGAAATCCGGTCAGCCAGGGCCTGACGAAATCCGGACAGAAACGTCCGAGATCGGTCGTCAGGTCGCGTCCGGCCAGCGCGCCCAGGCCGTTCCCTGGTGGCGCGGCGGGAAGACCGCCGGGTGCAACATCTCGGCGATCAGCGACGGCGTCTCGAACAGCAGCGGCCCCGAGCGATTGAAGTAGAGATTGCCGTCCGCCACGAAGACCCGCCCGCTGCGCACCGCGCGCAGGTCGGCCCAGCCGGCGCGGGCGGCAAAAAGCGGCATCTCTTCTTGCGCACGCATAAGCCCGAATCCGCAAGGGGCGACGATCAAGACCTCTGGGTCAGCCGCCAGCACCGCTTCCCACGGCGTCGTGGTCGAGTGCACGCCCGCCGTTCCCAGGAGATCTGCCCCACCCGCCAGCGCCACCAGCTCGGGTCCCCAGTTGCCCATGGCGAACACGGGATCGATCCACTCCAGGCAGACCACCGACGGCCGCGGCAGCGCCGCCGTCCTGGCGGCGAGTTCAGCCATCCGGCGGCGCACGTCGACCACCAATGATTGGCCGACGGACGTCGCCCCCAAGACTCCCGCCACCTCGGCAAAGCCGTCGAGGATCCCTTGTAGTGATCCCGTTCGCAGCGCCACCACCTGCTGCCGTTGCAGACGCGCGCCGACCCCATGAGCCAGATTGGCGGGCGTGACCGCGCAGACCTCGCAGTGCGTTTGCGTGATCAGGATGTCGGGCGCCAGCGCCGCCAGCGCGTCCTCGTCGACGTGATAAAGCGGCTGCCCGGCGTGCAGGCGTTCGCGCACCCGTTTATCGATGGCCAGGCTGCTGCCAGTGATGTCGAACGTGGGCCGGCTGACGGACGGAAGTTTCTTTACCCACGCCGGGAAATCACACTCGTGCGACCGCCCGACCAGCCGATCGCCAAGGCCCAGCGCCACCACCAGCTCGGTCCCGCTGGCCAGCAGGGAGACGATGCGTTCGGGCGGCGCGGTCGGCGGCGGCGATGGTGGCGAGGGCGCAATCATCTCGCGATTCTTCTACCGCCTCCGGGCCGGCGCCGAAAGGGCGGATCGTTTTTCGTCTGGACCGAAACCGTGGATAGTACGGCCGTGGATTCGATCATCTCCATCGCCAAGCTGACCAAGACCTATGAATCGGGTTTGTCGGCGCTGAAGGACGTCGACCTCGAGATCCGCCGCGGCGAGATCTTCGCGTTGCTGGGGCCGAACGGCGCCGGCAAGACCACTCTCATCAGCGTCGTCTGCGGCATCGTCACGCCCAGCGCCGGCCGCGTGCTGGCCGACGGCCACGATATAGAGCGCGACTATCGGGCGGCGCGATCGCTCATCGGCCTGGTCCCGCAAGAGCTGACCACCGACGCCTTCGAGACCGTGCTGGCCACCGTCACCTTCAGCCGCGGCCTGTTCGGGCGGCCGCCGGATCCCGCGCACATCGAGAAGGTGCTGCGCGACCTGTCGCTGTGGGACAAGCGCAAGGATCGCATCATGACCCTGTCAGGCGGCATGAAACGCCGGGTGATGATCGCCAAGGCGTTGTCGCACGAACCGAAGATTCTGTTTCTGGACGAGCCCAGCGCCGGCGTGGACGTCGAGCTGCGCCGGGACATGTGGGCCCTGGTGCGGCGCCTGCGCGCCGGCGGCGTCACCATCATCCTGACCACCCATTACATCGACGAAGCCGAGGAGATGGCCGACCGGATCGGCGTCATCACCAAGGGTGAGCTTATCCTGACCGAAGAAAAAACCACCCTGATGCAGAAGCTGGGCAAGCGACAACTGACATTGAATTTACAAGAGCCGATGGATGCCCTGCCCGCCGCGCTCGGCGACTGGCCGCTGGCCCTGAAGGCGCAGGGCAGCCAGCTCGAGTACGCCTTCGACGCCAAGGACGGGCGGGCCGACATTCCCGGATTGCTGCGCAAGCTCGCCGACCTGGGGATCAGATTCAAGGATCTGCAGACCCGGGAAAGCTCGCTGGAGGAGATCTTCGTCAGCCTGGTTCACAACCGCGGCGAGGCCCAGTCGTGAGCGGCTTGTTTTTCAATCGCCACGGCGTGTGGGCCATCTACCGCTTCGAGATGGCGCGTTTCACCCGCACCCTGCTGCAAAGCGTGGTCACGCCGGTGATCACCACGACGCTGTACTTCGTGGTCTTCGGATCGGCCATCGGATCGCGCATGTCCAAGGTCGACGGCGTGGCTTACGGGTCGTTCATCGTGCCGGGCCTGATCATGCTGTCGCTGTTCACCACCAGCATCTCGAACGCATCGTTCGGGATTTATTTTCCCAAGTTCACCGGCACCATTTACGAACTGCTGTCAGCGCCGATCTCGTTCTTCGAGATGGTGGTCGGTTACGTGGGCGCCGCCGCCACCAAGTCGATCTTGCTGGGCCTCATCATCCTGGGCACGGCCTGGTTCTTCGTTCCCCTGCCCATCAAACACCCGCTGACAATGGTCGCCTTCCTGTTGTTGACCGCGACCACTTTCAGTTTGTTTGGTTTCGTCATCGGCGTCTGGGCCAAGGGCTTCGAGCAGCTGCAGTTCATTCCCGCCCTGGTGCTGACCCCGCTGACCTTCCTGGGCGGCGCCTTCTATTCAATCGACATGTTGCCGCCCACCTGGCGCGCCCTGGCCCTGTTCAACCCGGTCCTTTATCTGATCAGCGGCTTCCGCTGGAGTTTTTACGGCACGTCGGACGTCGCCGTCGGGTTGAGCCTGGGGATGACGCTCGGACTGCTGGTGCTGCTGCTGGCGGTGATCTGGTGGATATTCAAGACGGGGTATCGTTTGAAAAAATAGCCGCGGCCGGCTGAGGCGGCCCAGTCGCGTTCACGGCGCTCCGTCGAAGCTCACTTCGGTCGACCTGTCCACCATGACAGGTTCTGCCGGGTCGCGGTCGATCAGCCATCCGACGGGGAAGGTCAGGCACCGCCCGAGAAAGCGCCGGCCGAAAAAACCGGCTAAGGTACCGACCTCAAAAGCAAGCCGGGGTGGCGAAACGGTAAACGCGGCGGACTTAAAATCCGCTGCTGCGAAAGCGGCTTACGGGTTCAAGCCCCGTCCCCGGCACGGATGTTACACACCGCGAGTCGGCAGGCGTGGCGGGCGATCACGACGTCTTCGTCGGTGGGGATCACGCGCACGAGGCACCGGCTGGATGCCCGAGAGATTTGGTCGGCGTTTCCGCATTGGCGGCGGTGTCGAGATCGACACCGAGCATTTCCAATCCAAGGCATACCGGGGTCGCGACTGGCCCAGCACAGACATGATGTACGGGTCCGCATCCCCATCGCAGCGGCCACGACCTCGACCGCGCTCGCCTACTGACGCCTGCGACCAATTCTCAGCCGCGCGGCTCGACACAGATTTCTTCCAGCGAGCGCCCCTCGGCGTCGACGCCCAGCCGGTGCGCCACCACCGCGGCGCCGATCATCAACGCCGCGGCCAGGGCATAGCCCGCGAACAGTTGCCCGGGCCGGCCGGCGTCGACGATGGCGCCGAACAGCGTGGGCGCCCCGGCGCCGACCAGCGTGGCGAAGGCATAGAAAACGGCGATGGCCATGCCGCGGACCTCGACGGGAAAAAGCTCGCTGACGGTCAGGTAGGCCGAGCTGGCAGCGGCCGAGGCGACGAAGAAGACCACCGACCAGGCGATGGTCTGCGTGACGGCGTCGAGGGCACCGACCAGGAACAGCGCACCGGTGATCAGCAGCAGAACACCCGACGCCGCGTAGGTCGCCGCGATCATCACCCGGCGGCCCCAGCGATCGAACAGCGGACCCAGCAGTAACGGGCCGGCGAAGTTGCCGACCGCGAACGGCACCATGTACAGCCCCACGCGATCGGACGCGACGCCGTGGAACTTTTGCAGGATGAGTCCGTAGCTGAAGAAGATCGAGTTGTAGAGAAACGCCTGCGCCAGCATCAGGCAAAGGCCGAGGACGGTGCGCCTGGGATAACGAACGACCAGCGTCCGCAGCAGATGGCGGAGGTCGACCGCACCGGCGACCTTGATGGGCACCCCGCTGGCGGCGATGGGGGCAGCGGCGATGACGGCCGGTCCACCGGCGGCGCGGATCTCGGCTTCGATGCGCGCCACGGTGGCTTCGGCGGCGCGCACGTGGCCGTGGTTCAGCAACCAGCGCGGACTCTCCGGAAGATCTCTGCGGACAAGAAGGATGGCTATGCCCAGCACCGACCCCAGCCCGAAGGCCAACCGCCACCCGAGATGAAGCGGCATGATGCTTGGATTGAGGACGACCAGCGTGACGCCCGCGCCCAGCGCCACCCCGATCCAGTAGCTGCCGTTGATGGCCAGATCGATCTGGCCGCGGATGCGCGCCGGCACCAGCTCGTCGATGGCCGAGTTGATGGCGGCGTACTCGCCGCCGATGCCGGCGCCGGCCAGCAAGCGAAAGATCCCGAAGACGGCGAAGGTGGGCGCCAGGCCGGAAAACGCGGTGGCCAGCAGATAAAGGCCCAACGTCACCAGGAACAGGCGTTTGCGCCCCAGCCGATCGGTGAGGCGACCGAACACCAGCGCGCCCGCCACCTGGCCGATCAGGTACAGCGTGTTGGCCAGCCCGACCTCGGCGCCGGTCAACCCCAGCGCGCGCGCGTCCTGCAGCGACGGGGCCAGGTTCGCGATCAAGCTGGCCTCCAGCCCGTCGAGGGTCCAGGTGATCCCCAGCGCCAGCACCACCCGGCGGTGCCAGCGCGACCAGCCGAGGGCGTCCAGACGGCCGGGCACGTCGCTGGTGATCCAGGTGCCTTGGGGAACGTCGGGCTGCATGTGCCGATGATCAGGCCGGCGCCGTTGAACGCCAAGCCGGCGTCTTCGATCTCACCTTTGCGCGGCGCCGACGATCAGTCTGCGTATCCGCCCCCATCCCGGGCCGCCAACCACAGCCGGGTCGGGGCGTGGAGGACGCGCCGCCGCAAGCGCACCTGCCCTGGTGGGCGGTGATCCTGGGGGGGATAGCGATCGTGTTGTTCATCCGCTTCGCCGTCCGCAACCCGTTCATCGCCGCCATGATGATGACCAACATCGGCTCGGGCCGCCGGGATGGCGGCGGTTGGGGAGGCGGGGGTTCTGGGGGCGGCGGCGGTGGTGGCTTCTCGGGCGGCGGTGGCAGTTCGGGCGGGGGCGGCGCTTCGGGATCATGGTGATGCGTCCGCCGATCGTCCACGGCATCGACGTGCGCGCCGTCGAGGACGCCGTCCGGGCCGCCGAGCAACAGACCACCGGCGAGATCAGGGTCAGCCTGGCCCGTTTCTATTTCTGGCGCGACGTCCGCCGCGCCGCCGAACGCACCTTCAAATATCTGCACATGGATCGCACCCGCGATCGAAACGGCGTCCTGATCTTCGTGGTGCCCGGCCGCCGCCAGTTCGCCGTCGTCGGCGACGGCGGGATCCACCAGCGCCTGGACCCATCCTTCTGGCCGCAGGTCGCCGACCGCCTGAGCGCGGCCTTTTGCGCCGGCGATTTCACCGGTGGACTTTCGCGCGCGATAGCGGAGATCGGCGTCCAACTGGCGACGCATTTTCCGCTGCCAGGCAAACCGAACGCCAACGAACTGTCGGATACCGTGGGGCGCGGCCGGTAGCGGCGCAGCGGCAGGTGGCAGGTGCCAGCCGGCGCGGAGCATAGGCCAGTCGCCTGTTATTGACCAAGGTTCAATTGGAATCGACCATGGGGAGAGTCTTTCCCATTGGCCGCCGTCGATCGCGCGTTAGATTTCGGCAATGGCTCGCCCCAAGCTTGGTGTTTTTCTGTTCGGCGTTGTCGTTGCGGCAGGCGGCTGCTCCGTCGACTCGACAGGAACGACGACGAAAGCTGACACCGGACAGCCCTCGACGCTGATGCCCGACGGCGGTCGGCCTGAAACTTCGGCGCCGGAAACCATTTCCGACGCCAGCGTCACTGATTTCGCTGGCGCCGAAACAGCGGCGAACGACGTGGCCGGCGGGTCCGACCTGCCCGACATCGTGGCAGACGTTTCGGCGGGCGAAACGGCGGTGCCCGACGGGACGGTTGACCGCGGGGGGAGCACTGACGGACCGGGGCCGGGCGATCTGCCGACCCCGACCGGAGCCTGCCCGGAGTTCAAATCGGGCGACGTCACCTTCCAACCAGCCGGTGGCGCCCGGCAGGTGACCATCACCATGGGCGACGCCGCGAAGACTGTGCACGGTCCGCTTATCTTCTACTGGTACGCAACGGGCAGTTCCGTCAGCGAAGCGGGCCGCGGTCTGCCCCTGCCGGCCATCACGGCGGCCGGCGGGATCGTCGTGGCTCCCCAGGACGTCCCGAACGCGGGGACATTTCCCTGGCTGCAGAACCTTACCCAGCACGACGCGCTGTTTGACGAGGTCGTCGCCTGCGCGGTCAAGAACACCTTGATCGATTCGCGGCGCATTCACGCCGTCGGATTTTCCGCTGGCGCGCTGATGACCACGCACCTCAGCTATGCGCGTTCAGGACTGCTGGCCAGCGTGGCCGCGTACTCGGGAGGCGCGACCGGGCAGTTTCAGGAACAGAACAACAAGTTCGCGGCGCTGATCTTCACCGGAGGACCGTCGGACATCGTGGTGCAGAACTTCTTTCAATCCAGCCAGCAATGGCAGGCCACCCTGAAAGGCGCCGGACACTTCACGCTGTTCTGCAATCACATGGGTGGCCATTCCATTCCAACCCGATTGGTCCCGGGTGTTTGGCAGTTCTTTCAAGACCACCCCTACGGCACGGTCCCCTCGCCGTACGCCGGCGGTCACACCCCCGGTTCTTTAGCTCCTCCCTGCGTCGAGTGACGTCGCCGCGACCGACCGGTCAGGCGCACCGCAACCGGCGCGGGTCTCAGGGTCTGTTCCAGGCGCTGTCCTCATATCCCGATGCCGCGTTTGCAACGAAAATGATGACGGTCCTCACCGCCGCTCTCGCCGGTAAAAACCAATTGGTGCCAGTCTCCAGCCAAGAAGGAAGAACAATGATCGACCCTGTCATCCGTGTTGCCACATTGGCCGGCGCCATTGCCGTCCTGTTCGCGACTCCCGCGCTCGCACAGAACGTGAAAGTGACGCCGCTCGGCGGCTTCGACGGAGAATTCTGCGCGCAGGACCGCGCGCTGATCTTCGAGGATCCGACCGGAACGCGCGTGCTCTACGACCCCGGCCGCACCGTCATGGGCGGGTCCGACCCGCGCCTTGGCAAGATCGACATCATCCTTGTCACCCACGTGCACGGCGACCACCTCGGCAACGCGCACACCAAAGCGATCGGTGCCGGCACCTGCGAGAAGCCCGACTTCTCGGTCTCCGACATCCCGAACTCGAACGCGATCAACATCGCGCTCGCCAAGGGCTCGAAGATTGTGACGGGCAGCGATATGCCGGGCTTCTTCGCGGCGAAGCTGAAGGCGCTCGGCGGCGACCCGGCCAAATCCATCCTGGCGCGCTTCGGCGGCAGCGTCACCATCGGCAACGTGAAGATCGCGACCGTCACCGCGATGCACAGCAACGGCCTCGATCCGGATTACATTGGCGGGGACCTCGGCAATGCGATGAAGGCGGCGGGCACCTGGGGCGACGTCGGCCTGGCCACCGGCTATGTGCTGCGGTTTAGCAACGGCCTCATGGTCTACCTCTCGGGCGACACGGGCATCACCGCGGACCAGGAGTTCGTCATCCGCGGCCATTACCACGCGAAGCTCGCGGTGATGAACATCGGCGACGGCTTCTCGACGGGCCCGGTCGAAGCCGCCTACGTGATCAACGACCTCGTGAAGCCCAACGCCGTGATCGCCTCGCACGCGAACGAGGCCGGCACCGAGAACGGCAAGGTGCGCCAAGGCAGCAAGACCGAGACCTTCATGAAGCTCGTCAAGAAGGCGAAGGTGCACGTTCCGATCTCGGGCAAGACGATGCAGTTCGCGGCCGACGGGAGATGCACGGCGGGGTGCTGATGTGCCTCGATCGCCCGAATTTTCGCGGGGCGCCGTCAGGAGGGGCCGACCTGGTTCGACTCAATCACAATGGTGGACCTAGCCGCGCGGGAGATCTGCTGGCGTTGGACCGTCTCCTTGGTGATGGCCCTCGCGGTGGGGGCTGCCGCTTGCGGCCGGTCTCCCACGCTCGACGGGGGTGCCGGCGAGGAGCCTGGGGTCGACGCGCCGCCAAGCAACGCCGTCGACCCCGGGTGGTCGCCGCTGCGCCGGCTCGACAACCTCGAGTACGACCTCACGGTCCGCGACCTGCTGGGCGTCGACGCACGCGCCCGCCTCACTTTTCAACCCGACGAGACCGCCGGTGACTTTGGCTTCGCGGACTTCGCGGGCGTCCAGTCCTTCAGCGACTCCCGCTACGAACAGTACGCGAACACGGCCTGGAACCTCGCCGACGAAGTCTTCGCCGATCCGGCGCTGCGCGCGCGCATCATCACCTGCGCGCCGGCGGCGCCTGGAGACGAGGCGTGCACGCGGCAGATCGTCACGGCCTTCGGCCTGCGGGCCTGGCGGCGTCCGCTCGCGAGCGACGAGGTGGACGGCCTGGTCGCCCTCGCTGCTGGCGCGCTCGCCGACGGCGCGACGTTCGAGGACGCGATCGAGCGGGTCGTCGTCGCGCTGCTCTCGTCGGCGCCTTTCCTTTTCCACCTCGAATTCGATCCCGATCCGTCTTCCCCGAAGCCGCACCCGCTCGCGCCCTACGAGCTCGCATCGCGCCTGTCGTACCTGCTGTGGAGCTCGATGCCCGACGATCGTCTTTTCGGGCTGGCGGCCGACGGGACGCTCGCGCGCGACGAGGTCCTCCGTGCCGAGGTTGGCCGCATGATTGTCGATCCGCGCGCCGACGGGTTCATCGCGGGCTTCGCCGGGCCATGGCTCGGCGACGACGACTTGGCCGAGCATCCGATCGATCCCAGCACCACGTCGATGTTCGACCCGGCATTGATAGTCGCCATGAGCCAGGAGCTGCGCCTCTACTTCGCCGAGTTCCTGCGAGGCAGGGCGAGCTTCGCGACGTTTCTCGATGCCGACGTCAACTTCGTCAACGCCCGCCTGGCCCGGCACTACGGCATGGATGCGACCGGCCTCGGCGACGCGCTCAGGCGAATTGTCGACACCGGCGACCAGCGGGCCGGCTTCCTCGGTCTCGGCGCGATGCTGACGGTGACGTCCGCGCGCGGGCGGTCCTCTCCGACCGAGCGCGGGAAGTGGATCCTGGAGCACCTCCTGTGCGTGAAGGTTCCGTTCGGCCCCCCCGACACGCCCGATAGCATCGGTGCGTTCGACAGCGAGCCGCTGCGCCAGCTCATCGCTTCGATCGATGGCCAGCCGGCGTGCGGCGCCTGCCACAGACCAATGGACTCGGTCGGCCAGGCGCTGGAAGGCTTCGACCAGATCGGCGCGTTCCGCACGCAGTACCCGGACGGCCGGCCCGTCGATACGCAGGCCGTGCTCCCCGATGGCACGCGCGTCGACAGCGAGCCGGCGCTCGCCGCCCACCTCGCCGACGATCCGAACTTCCTGCCTTGCGTGAGCCGCACCGCCTTGACCTACGCCCTCGGACGCGATCTCGGCGATCTCGATCGGCCGGCCCTGACGCGGATCCTCGACGGGTGGACGGCGGGAACGCCGACGCTGCGCGGGCTCCTCGAGGAGATCATCGTCAACGACGTCTTCCGCACCCGCCGCAGAGAGGGGGCGCCATGAAGTCGTCGACGCGCCGGCATTTCCTCCGCGGCGCGGGCGTCGCGCTCGCGCTGCCGTGGCTCGAGTCGCTCGAGCCACGGCGGGCGCGCGGGCAGACGGCGACCCCGCGGCGGCGCTTCGTGCCGATCTACTTCCCGCTCGGCACCGCCTACCCGAACGAAATCGACTACTGGACGCCCAAGGGCATCGGCGCCGGGACCGCCTGGCAGCTGTCGCCCATGCTCGAGCCATTCGCCCCGATCAAAAGTCAGGTCGCCGTGCTGGCGCAGGTCGATCAGACCGCGTTCAAGGAGACGGTCGTCGATTTCGGCAACGGGTTGCTCACGGACGCGTTCCTCACCTGCACCGACCCGCGGTCACAGGTCACGATGAGCCTCCCCGAGCCGAACGGGATTTCGATCGACCAGCGCATCGCCAGCGCCCTCGGGGAAAGGTCACTCCAGGTCGGCCTCTCGACGCTCAACTCGTCCTGCGACGGCGAGCCGTGCGACTATTCGCGCAGCATCTCTTGGGCGGGGCCGGGAGCGCCACTCGGCAAACTCGTCGACCCGCAGAGCGTCTTCGACAAGATCGTCTCGAGTGGCCCGCCCCTGGCCCCGGCGGCGAGCGCCGCGACCAAGCGCAAGAGCGTCCTCGACTTTGTCGTCGGCAACGTGACGAGCCTCGAGGGCCGTCTCGGCCGCACGGACCGCACCCGCATGGACCAGTTCCTCACGTCGGTGCGCGACCTCGAGACGCGCGTCGCCGCCCTGGCGCTCCCGCCCGACTGCCGCGCCATCCCACGTCCGACCCTGTCGGCGAGCGTCGGCAACGTCCCCGCGAGCTATAACCGCGACGACCATGCGAACGTCATGATCGATCTTACCGTCATGGCGCTGTCGTGCGACGCCGCGGGCGTCGTGAGCTTCATGCTCGATGATGCCCGGTCCGACTTCCCATACAACTTCTTGCAGCGGCGGCACTTCACCGACGCGGGCTCGACGCCGGGCACGACGGCCGTCACGTTCAGCCCGCTCATTGCTTCCGCCAACAACGACGGCGGCGACGGCACGGACCAGTGGGCGACGATCCACTGGTGGTACGCCTCGAAGGTGAGCCAGCTCTGCCAGAAGCTCGCGGCCGTCCCCGACGGCGGCGGCGCGAGCCTGCTCGACAACTCGATCGTCTGGTTCGGCAGCGGACAGCAGGGAGAAGGGTTCGCGACGAACCTACCGCTCCTGTACGTCGGCAGCGGGGGCGGCATCCTTCGCACCGACCGCGCCTTCGCTTTCAGCCCCAATCAGAGCCTCGCCAACGTCTATCTCACGTTTCTGCGATCGGTCTTTGGGCTCCCGGATCCGACCTTCGGCGACAGCACGGGGACCATCCCGGAGCTCCTCGCCTGATCACCTGTTGGTCAGCAAAACGGCATTGACATAGACGGGCACGAAGACGCTGGGCCGGGACGCCTTGCTGGCCAGAGCCGGCCTCTGTATGCCAGGCGGCTCCCCACGATTTGCCGGCCGCTGTGGCCCAACAACCTTCGCTATCAGGGCGGCGAAACGGGGAGGGACGGCAGTTGCAGATCGGCGGTGACGGCGAGGTGATCGGACGCTCGTTCGGTCAGCACGGCGCAGGTCAGGAAACGAAGATCGGGTCCGGCCAGGATGCGATCGATGCGCATCCAGGGTCGTTTGATGGCCGGGAATGTATAGCCAAAGCCGGCGCCGCGCTGAGCGAAGCCGTCCTGGTAGGTGCCGAGCCACTGCGCGAAGGCCCAGCTCTGCTCGGGCAGGTTGGTGTCACCGGCGATGATCACGGGGTAGGTCGAACGCCGGGCTTCATCGGCCACGCCCTGTACTTGCCTGGTGCGCAGGTTGGCGTTGATCGGTACCGGGGCCGACGACGGCGTCAAGATACGTCCGCTGAGGATTTCCTGGCGCAAGCCTTCGCCGTGCAGTTCGTCCAGGGCGGCGCGCGGCGATAGAGGGTGCATGTTGAAAACGTCCACGAGCCCGGCGCCCGTTTGCAGGCGATAGCGAACAAACCGCAAGGAGTGAATCTCATTATTTTGCGTCACTGCCGCCGGCAGCAGAACGTCGACGATCGGATAGCGGCTGGCCACGGCGAACTGACCGTCCTTGCGAAACAAATAGTCTGAAAAGCCGGCGCGCAGGGTGTCCTCATCGGCTCGCCCGCCTTCTTGCAGGAGGATCAGATCCGGGTTCACGCTGCGGACGGCGCGAATCACGTTCGCCAGACCGAATCGCCCCTCGTCGACGTTGAAGCTCACCACGCGCAGCACCTGGGAGCCCGGCGGTGGGGCGACCCCGCGCCCGAGGTGCAGCCCCATCAACGGAAACACCACGATCAACGCCGCGACGAGCTGGGTGGCAAGCCAGCGATAGTAACCTCCGATCACCAGCGCCAGCGCCAGCACGGGGCCCGGCAAGGCAAACCCAAGCCGCGGCAGATAAAGCGCCACGGTCGTTGCCCACCAGCGCTCGCCCACCAACCGAAACGCCGCCACCACCACCAGCAACGCCAACGGGTATGCGACGGCCAGCGCGCGGATCCCCCACCACGACAGACGACGAAGCCTGGCGGCGGTGTCGTCGATCGGGCGGTCAACCATCGCTGGATTTTGCGCAGAAGGGACAGCGTTTGAGAAGATCCCAGCGACGACCCGGCCTTCGAGTCCACCGCATTGGACACTGAGCCCGAGCGTCGCCACGGCGAAATTTCGCGGCGACGATCGCAGCCGACATTTACGCGCGACGAAAACCTGACACGTCTGTCGTGTCGATCGATAGTCTCCGCGCCGCGCGCGCCATTTTGTATGGGCGGCCGCGAGGAAAGGGACACGCCGTCGGCGGTATGCGTCTTGCTGCCGAAGTCGCCGTCTCTGTCGAAGAAATTTCCTGACCGACGTTCGTCTTTTGTGTGCAGTTCGATCGATCAAGCGAAGAGACATCGTGCAGTCGACCGAGGACAAATCCGGCACCAACGAATGCAGCCCGATTATTCCGTATGTGGTGTTGCCCCAACCGACAAAGGAGATCCCGATGAAGCTGAAACAAGAATGTCACGGACCGAGACGCCGGCGATACAGCCGGGCACTCCTCGGCTCGCTCGCCCTCGCCTCGGCGAGCCTGGCCGCTTGCGGTGACAACAATCAAGGCGAAGACAGCCCCGAGCTGCAGGCCATCCTCAAGGACGGCGAGCTCACGCAGCTCATGAGCAGCGCGCTCACGTCGTCGCCCCCCCCTGGCACAGGCCCGTCGGGCAGCAGCGGCGGCGTGACATTCGACGCCGGCGTCCCGACGGGCGCCACCGATGCGGGCGGCAGAGGCGTCGCCGGTATGGGCGGCCCCGTAATCGGGGGCGGCACGGGAGGATTCGCGATGGACGGCGGCACCGGCCCGACCAGAAGCTTTCCTGGGCAGGCCCAGGGCTTCTGGCGCTTCGATGACTGCAACATGAGCCGCACCGAGCTCGCGGACAGCACCTTCGGCGGCAACCACACGGCGTTCCGCTCGGTGACGGCCTTCTGCCGTCCGGGCATCCTGAATTCGGGCATCGGCTTCGACGAGGACGACGACGTCGTCATCGTGCCTGACCAGCCGAACTTCACGTTCTCCGAGGGCTTCACCGTCGCGGCGTGGGTCAAGCCGACGGACCTTG
Source organism: Polyangia bacterium (assembly GCA_036268875.1). Classification (GTDB taxonomy): domain Bacteria; phylum Myxococcota_A; class Polyangia; order Fen-1088; family Fen-1088; genus DATKEU01. The sequence goes on from DATATI010000080.1 coordinate 94,827, forward strand.
GCGGCGTCCGCACGATCTTTCGCAAGCGTCAGGACGGCACCAGCACGTTCGTGCTCGCCGAGAACGGCAAGAACTTCCAGATCGTCATCAGCCTGGCCAACGGCAAGGCGGCCGACGTACAGGCCAAGGCGACGCTCGACACGTTCACCCACGTCGCCGCGACCTACGACGGCATCTTCCTCAAGCTCTACCTCAACGGGGTCGAGGCGGCCTCGAAGCGCGTCGTCGGCCGGCTCAGCGACGGGGTGGGCCCGCTGCTCATGGGCAACGACGCCAGCAACCGCCGCATCGACGGCATCATCGACAACGTCGTCTTCGACACGCTCCCGGCGACGCCCGCCGAGATCACGAAGCTGCTGTGTCTGCCGCAGCCTTCGTTGATGAACGTCACGCCGGTCGATCCCGCGGCCGTGCCGCCGGGAACGCCCGTCAGCTACGATGTGCAGATCACGAACAACTCGTGCGACGACGCGAACTTCAACTTCAACGCATTCGCGTTCGACCCAAACATCATCGTGAGCCCGAACTTCGGCAACGCGTTCGTTGCGGCGACCAGCACCACGCACGTTCCCTTCACCGCCAGCGCCTCACCGGACACCGAGAACTTCGGCACGACGCAGATCTCCGTGAACGCCCAGCTCTTCACGCCCAACTTCTCCAGCTTCGAGCAATTCAACCAGGTCGTGAACTTCTCGGACTTCGACAACTCGACGCCGTGTACGATCAAGCCCCGCCGGGAGCTGGAGATCCGCGACGTCAGCGTCGTCGACGATCCGGTCCGCACCGCTCCGGGAGGCGCGTGGACGTTCGGCAAGCTCATGGAGGACATGGCGCCGACACCGGCCGACGCGCCGGCGATGGTCGAGACGATGCTCTCGTCGTTCCTCAGCCAGCAGACGGTCAACAGCTTCACGCTGCCCCCGCGCCCCGGCGTCCAGCAGGTTCTGAACAGCATGCGGGGCCCGGACGGCAAGCTCGATCTGTCGCAGCAGTCGTTCCGCCTGCTGGCGATCGTCAACCGCATCGACCTCAACGACGTCTCGGCGTCCACGGCCGGCGAGGGTCGCTTCGTGTTCGGCTTCGTGCCGTTCGGCCAGGTGATGCAGGCGACATTGATCATCGAGTACAGCATCCCCGCGGCCTCGCCGGCGGACATCGCCGACCTGGCAAACGCGTGGCACGCTCTGCGCGCCCTGCCCTTCCCGTCGGAGGACTACAACGCCGCCCTGCAGAAGGTCACGGAGCGCTTCACCGCGCGCAACGCCGCGCCGGGACGCCCGAACGGGAGCGCCGTCGGGCAAATCCGCACGAACGATTTCTTCCAGTTCGGCGGCGCGTGGGAGTTCCGTGAGTTCCACCTCGACGCCACGAGCGGCACGCTGGTGCCGGCGCCGGTCGCCCTGACCCCGGATCGGAGCTTCAACTTCTCCCCTCAGCTCGGGCAGTTCGCCGTCGCCAACGAGCCGGCGATCCTCGCCGAGAAGCACACCGTCCCGCTGATGTTCGACGGCGCGCCATTCCAGGGCGGCAACGTCGACGCCTCGGACTTCTTCACCTGGCAGGTGCCGGGAGTGAGCCCCGAGACGCGCCATCGTTTCGCGCGCAACACCTGCAATGGGTGCCACACCCAGGGCGAGACGGGCGCCGCCTTTTTCCAGATCAATCCGCGCTTCCCGTTCCAGGAGTCGCAGCTGTCGGGGTTCCTCCTCGGCGCCGACGTGACCGACTTCGCGGCCGGCGTGGTCCGGCACTTCAACGAGCTCGACCGGCGCGGGCGCATCCTTCACGCCTTCGTCTGTCCGGACGAGATGCTCCCACCCCCGCCGCCAGATACGACGCCGATCAGCGGCCTGCCCGACGGCGGCTTTCCCGGCACCGGGGGCGCGATGGGCGGCTTTGACGCCGGCACCTTTCCCGGCACCGGGGGCGTGCCTGGAAAGTAGACCCACCGAAGAGTGACCGATTGGCAGGCGAGGCACCCGCGCCTCGCCTGCCAATCTCCAGGCTTCAACGAACGCAGACGGCTGCGTCGACGACGGCCATTGCAAAGGGTCTCGTTGCGCCTACGATCGTTTGCGGTAGCGAAATGATCGAAAATAGATCTTTTGTCGATGTCAGCGCGATGCCCGATCTCGAGTTCGACAGCATTTACGAAGCGAGGATCAGGCGACTGTCGGCGCAACATTGGACACCGGTTCGGGTCGCGGCGCGTGCGGCGCAATTGCTGACCCGCGCTGGCGCCAGGCACATTCTTGACGTTGGCTCGGGGGTGGGGAAATTTTGCATCGTGGGTGCGTTGACAACCGATGCTCATTTCGTCGGCGTTGAGCGCCGCCTGGATCTTGTCGAGATCGCCCGCGGGGCGGCTGCCCACCTGGGCGCGACACGGGCGGCGTTTGTTCACGATAACGTCGATGTTTTCCCTTTCACCGGCTTCGATGGGTTCTATTTGTACAATCCTTTCCACGAGCAGATTAACCGGGAGGTGTCCCCGATAGACGGTGCGTTTCCGCGTTCCAATGCCGCCTACCGCCGTTTCATCGACAAGACGACGAAGAAGCTGTCCGCCTCGCCCTCGGCCACTGCGGTGGTGATGTTCAACGGATACGGCGGAACTTTGTCCAGGGAGTACACCTTTCGCGGGGACGAACCGGCAGGAAATGACTGGCTAGAGCTGTGGACGAAGGATTGATCGCCAGCGTCGTGCTAAGGCAAGGGGCATGAAAATTATCGTCGTTGGATCAGAGGGGACCATCGGGGCTGCCGTCGTACGTGCGTTGGCGGCGCGCCACGAAGTCATTGGCGTGTCACGCCACACCCAGCCGCGCGTCGACGTCGAAGACCCGCGGACCATCACCGCGCTCTTCGATGCGGTGGCTGACGTTGATGCCGTGGTGGGCTGCGCGGGCAATGCCGCCTTCAAGCCGCTGGCCCAGCTGGCGAGCGCAGATTTCGAGTATTCAATCAAGAGCAAGCTGATGGGACAGGTCGGTCTCATCCAGGCGGCGCTGGCCCGGCTGAAAGACGGCGGTTCGGTCACCGTCACGAGCGGCGACCTGGCGCGCATGCCCGCGGTCGGCAGCGGGGCGGTGTCGCTGGTCAACGCCGGGCTGGAAGGTTTCGTCCGCTTGGCGGCATTGGAAGCGCCCCGGGGCATCCGGGTCAACGTCGTCAGTCCGCCGTGGGTCAAAGAGACGCTGCTGAAGCTGAAGATGGATCCCGCCCCCGGACTTTCGGCGGCCGACGTGGCCAAGGCTTACGTCGCGGCGGTCGAGGGAAAGCACCAGGGCCAGACCCTGGAACCCGCCGCTTTTCTTTAATTTCTAAGCGTCCGCCGGATAATACGTCGATTGTTTCTGCGCGCCTTTCAGGCCACCGGACATTGACGTCCAGCCATTCGGGCCCAACATGGAGGAGGCGCCGGCGATCTTTGCGCGGCATAGGCCTTCGTGCTCGAAATTATTTCTCACGCTCCGGCTAGGTTGATCATCGGCTCTCTCATGGGGGGCTCTTTGGCCCTGCTGCTGGCGGCCGTTCTCGGCTGGCATGCGCTGCGGCGGCTGTTCGGTGTTCCCCGCGTGCCGCGGCCGCCGGCCACCTATGTCGCCCTGGTCATTTTGTGGGCGGCGACGGTCGCCGTCTCGGGGGCGTCGGTGGCGGTCGCTCTTTTGTTGCGCGACCACCAGGCCGTTGATGGACGTGCGCGTTTGGCCGAGCTGCGCTGCCAGGCCGTGGCCCCGGGGCGCGTCCAGATGGAGCTGACGACGCCATCACCCCACCCCGCTGGTCAACCCGCCGGCCCAGAGCGATACGAGATCCAAGGTGACGCCTGTGTGGTGTCGGTGGTGCTGGTGGATCTGCGTTCCGGCCTCCAGATCCTGGGCCCCACGCAGCTGTCACGGATCGAGGTGGTCGGTTCGCAGACGGGCGCGCTGGCAGGAACCGGCGCAGGAGCCGTCAGACGTCGGCGCGTGAATCCAGGGTGGTTGACGCCTGGTACTTCCCAGCAAATGGCTCCCATCAACCTTCTGGTCAACGACACCCGCCAGATCTCGCTGTCTGTCCCAGCAGACGGAGAGCCCTTCTATCTCGTCGCCTCGCCGAACGGCCCCGCGCTGGAAAAGCCGAGTATCTAGACTTCCAGTCTTCGGGTCGGGTCAGCGTGAAAACGATGTTGAAGTCGCTGAACCATTTATCCAGGTACGTCTGGAGCTCGCGCTGGCAGTCGTTCAGCGTGGGGCCGAAGTTGCACACGAACGCCAACACCGGCGTTCGCGAAAGGGACCTTTGGGTTCTTGGTTTCTGTTCGACCGGTGGTCGTGGACCTGGAGACGCCGGCGCCAACGCCACGAAGACGGCCGAGCTATCCCGAACCGACGATCCCATCGCCGAGAAGGGTTCGCCCGTAGAGCACGGCCAAGGCAATCCCCGCGCCCAGGATCAGGGCGGCAAGGACAGCGCCTGTCCAGGAGACGATTGCTCGCCCCCGACGGGACTTTCGCCGCGAGGATGGACCAGGAATCGGAATCACCTCGTTTGCGGCCAACGGCAAATTCGAGCCAGAAATCCTATCTCGCTCGGCCTCCAACAGACATTGGTACGCAACAGTCGACAGTGCTCGGATTCTTTCAGCCATCGCTTCACCTGCGGAACCAGAGTGCAAGCCCGGTACCGAGGGAAGCACGACAGAAGGTAGCAGGATTGCTCACATTCCCAGACCGCCGAATAGAACAATCGCGCAACCTTTGCGCACGCGATCCGCGTCATACGCAAAACCGTGGGGTTTCGCTTCTTTTGACGATCCGATCCGAACGATCACTGCCGGCGCCGCAGCTCTTCCCTTATTCCCGGAAAGTGTGCCAGCGCCTGCAACACCAGCCCGCTGAACTAGGCTCGGGCGCGTCCAGCTGCCAGTAGAACCGGCGCGGGCACCGCTAACGTTCCTTTGAGGAGCCAGGGAGGGCCTCATTCGGAACGGTACGTACCATGTGCGGCGAATCGTAGCCCAGTGTATTTTGGTGGCGGGTTAGAAGTCCCGGCGTCTATCAGAAACCTCCCGTTCGAATTCTCATGCCTGAGCCAGTATTCGATTTCAACGCTTTCGGCGCAATGCTTGCCCTGAAGAATGTCCCGCATGTGATCCAACACTTCGCCGGGGGGATCAGCGTCATCGTAGTCGATGGCGTCGCTTTCATGTTCGACGACGCTGGTGCCCTGGCCTCGGTCGCACCGTTGGGTCGCGAGCAACCAAAAGTTCTCGCCGTCGACGAGCTGACCGCCTGGAGGACTCCAGGCTGGCTGACTATCGTTCGAGGTGGGGCTACGTCATAAGCGTTCCTCGATTTTTTATTGCCCCGTCGAACAGTCGAGTGACGCTGACAGAGTCGTTCAGACCTCCATCAGAAGTGACGTGTGCGAGGGGGCCGCGCAGCGCACGCCCTGAGAATCATCCACCGCAGGCCGCCGGGTGCCACCCGGGCGGGCGCGTCCGGGTGCCCGTGGAACCGGCGCGGGCAGCGCTAACGTTTCCTCAGTAGCCTGTCGATGGACTGGCAAAACCTGGGGCGACGTCCGTCCGACATGTAGATGAGAACGTTCTCTACAAGAAACCAAGATTGTGCTTTGAACTCTTCAAGGTCGCTTCAGGCGCGTCGCGTGGGCCGATGGTGACCCCTTCCGGCCACGCCGCGCTCCTCTCGTATCTCAATGAGATAAAGCCGGGGAACATCCTTCACGGTCGGTACCTCATCGAAGAGCCTCTCGGATCAGGCGGGATGGGCAGCGTCTATGCCGCGCGCCACGTGAAGCTGGGCACGCGACTGGCGATCAAGGTGCTGCTTCCCGAGTTGCTCAGCGACGCCGATTCGATCGGGCGATTCGGACGAGAGGCCAGAGCGGCAGCGAAAATCACCGATGAAAACGTGGTGCGCATTCTTGACGTTGGGCAACTGGACAGTGGCGCTCCCTACATGGTCATGGAGTTCCTGGAGGGACAGGACGGGGCCCACTATCTAAAGGAACACGGCCACCTTTCGATCGAGCACGTTATTGATGTGATGCTGCAATCGTGCGCGGCGCTTACCGCTGCCCATGCCATGAACATCATCCATCGGGACATCAAACCGTCGAATCTGTTCTTCGTGCCCCGCCCCGCCAGCCGACCGTTGGTCAAGATGCTGGACTTTGGGGTGTCAAAGATTGTCTCCAAAGGCAATCAAGAGCCTTCGTCTCAAGTCACCAAGGCCGGCTCGATTTTGGGATCACCCGGATACGTCCCGCCGGAGCAATGGTTCATCACCAATAGCGCCGACAAACGATCGGACATCTGGGCGCTTGGGGTTCTCTTTTACGAATTTCTGACCGGACGGGTGCCATTCGAGGCACCGAGCCTCCCGCTGCTGGCGACAAAAATCGCCTATGAGACGCCCACCCCGCCGCGCCAGGTGCGCGACGACATCCCTGTCGACGTCGAGACAGTCGTGTTGCGCTGCCTGGAAAAGAGCCCGGAGAATCGATTCCAGGACGTCGCGGCCATGGCCACCGCGCTGCGATCGTGCCAGCAGAGTCACCAGGGCCTCAACGGTTCTGGCAACGATCAACCGATGCGGACGGGCATTGCGACCAGTGATCGCCGCAGCGGGTCGCTCCCGCCTTCGATTCGAACGGCCGCGGCGGCGCTGCTGGCCATTCTGTTGATCATTGGAGTCGGCTCGTTCTTCTACCGGCGTGGTCCAGTGGCGGCGCAACGAGCCGAGACTATCGTGAGCGGGCCGGCGCCCCAGACACCGGTGCGCGTCGTACCCGTTGCGCCGGGTGGGGCAGTTTCCCCCGCGCCGCCGAGCGCGTTGAGCATCGCGACTGAACCGCCGTCCCCTGCTGCGCTGGTTGCGGGGCCGAAAGTAACGCCCGCTGAGCAGCATCCGGCGCGCGCAACGGGCGGACACGCCCGCCTGGCCAGCCAGGCCCGGCGACGGGGCGGAGCGGCCGCAGACCCGAACGACCCGCGCTGTAAACCTCCCTATTACATCAACGCCCAAGGATCGCGTCTCTTCAAGGTCGAGTGCCTTTGATGATCCGACGGTCGATACCCTTGGCTCTGTGGATCGGTGTGGCCGTCGCCGGCACAAGCATTCCATTTTCTGCGCGGGCCAATCCATCGAAGCAACAATGCGTGAACGACAACGGGGCAGCACAAGAACTGCGTCGAATCGGTCATTTTGCCGATGCAAAGATGCGCCTGGAGCGTTGCGCGGTTGAATCCTGTCCGACAATTGTCTGGGAAGATTGCACGCGACGGCTTGATGAACTCAAGATGGCGCAACCGAGTTTGGTGTTCGAGGTTCTAACTGCCTCCGGCGTGAACATCATCGCCGTTCGCGTTTACGTTGATGGGCAGTTGTTGACGGACCATCTGGATGGGACGCCGCTGAACGTCGATCCCGGACCGCACGCATTGACCTTTGATGTGCCCAATGGCGCGGCGGTGACGGAACGCCTGCTGGTTCAAGAGGGAGAAGTCGCGCGACACGAGCGCGTCGTCATCGGCGGCGTGTTACCAACGCCGGTGGCGGCGAAAGCACCCGTTGCTTCGCAGGTGCCGCCAGTGCCGCTGGCGCCGCCGCCCGTCCAGAACCGTGGACCGGGCACGCGCCAGGTAATCGGACTGTCCGCCGCCGGTTTGGGAGTGGTGGGCGCGGTGATCGGCGCCATCTACGGCTTGAAGGCAGAGTCGGCCTGGAGCGCGGCCAAGACCGCTTGCGGCGGCGATCCCAGCCATTGTGCGGACGCCGCCAGCGCCAATACCCACCGAAGCCAGGGCCTGAGTGAAGCAACCGTTTCAACCACGGCCTTCGTCGCCGGTGCAGCGCTGATCGCTGGCGGCGCCTTCCTTTACCTCACGGGAGGCGAACGCAGCGAGAGCAAGACCAATGGCGTCGCGGTGTCCGCCGCCGTCGATGCGGGACGAGTGGGCATCGTCCTTCTGGGAACGTTTTGATGATCCGGCGGCGGGCGGCGATCGTCTCGGTGCGATTTGCCATCGCGGCGTTGATCGCGGCGATGGGCACGTTCGGAACCGGATGCGCCCAGGTGGTGGGCTTCACCGACATCACTGCGGCCGACGGATCGATCGAAGACGCCACCGGCGAAGACACCGCCAGCGACGGCGGCTTTTCGAACGACACCGTCGGCAACGACGCCTCCGTGAACGACAGCGGCATCGACAACGGCTTTGTGAACGCCGACGCCGGCGTCGATGCAGACAGAGCCAGCGATGGCTCTTCCACGGACAGCGTCATCGATGGTTCTCCCAGCGATATCCAGAATGGCCCGGACGCCTCCTCGTGTTCCGGTGGCCTGTCCAACGTCCACACCGGTGATTTCCTGATCTCGTTCACGATGCAGACCGACCAGCCGGACAATTTCATCGGGCTTGTCGACCAACGAACCATCTGCGTGAACGGGCTGTTTTGGGACGCCTGGCTGGTCGATCAACACGTTCGTCTGGAACTCTCGGAGTCCACGGACCAGAGCCGGTACGCCTCCCTCGTGAGCAAAAGCGCCCCGCTGAACGACAACAATCCCCACGACGTGGTCATCACCCGCACCAACGGTGTGGTGACAATCGTGGTCGACGGCGCGCTGGCGGGTTCTCAAACAATGGACCAAAACCTGGGTTCGTTGCCCCCGTTGCTCATTGGCAACGGCAGGTGCCCCGGGGTGGTCGCCATCAGCCCAGCCATCACGAACGCCTGCGTTCGGCCGAACTGAAGCCAACAGCCGCCGTGCCTTGGTGGTCTTGCGGTCTTGGTCCGACTACAATGACCCTCGAGCCTGCGATTGGACCGACGCTCGAAGGATCAAAGTCGATCGCCCCATCAATTTACGACCGCTAGACCGACAATTCTGATGAAGCGCGGGCGCAGCAACGCTCATGGGCAACATATGATTCCCCGGTCCGAGATGCTGGTCACTGCGTTGGCCGGAATAACGAGCCTTGGCTGCCGCAGCACAATGGACTCACTGCCGTACGACGGGTCGTCGCCAGAACCGACGCCGGTGAAGCCGCCTGCGCCCCGTGTGTCGTTGGCTGGACGGTGGGGCATCTTGCAGCAATACACCGAATCAGACGCCGTGATCCTGAATGACGGCGCCGGGGCGATCAGCGGGACGGGCTGCGCCGGCTATCTGCCGCCCGAAGGTTCAATGGCACCGAACCTAGGGGACTGTGGCCCGCTCATCGGAAGCATCGACCAGAGCCACGTGACGTTTCAATTCCAGGTGGACTTCGACGGGGGGATCACGTTTGCCGCGGACGTGTACGCGTCCCTCGACGGCACCCGCATGGCCGGTCGATTCTTCAGCGTCCCGAAAAAGAATGCCCCCCTGGACGGCCCCGGGTGGCTCAGCGAACCCACGGCCTGGGGACGCCTCGACTCGACAGAGTCATGGTTCGCCAGGCGCGCCTGGCCTTCAGATCTCGACCAGGCTTGGACGCCGTCCGGCCCTGGCTTCGACCTCACGCTGATCGATGATCCCAAGAACGGCGACGATTTTTCCGCTATTCGCACTTATCGCATTGCTCAACTGTGGAGCGGGCTGGTCGGCGACCTGGGCGCCTTTCTGCCGAACGAGGTCGCGTTCACGCAAGCCCCGACCGGCGAAACCACCATCCTGTCGGCCGGCCCGGTGCCCGAAACCGCACCGGGTCTTCCCGTGGCCCTGAAGCTCGACCTTCAGGGCGGCGCTCTCGTGCGAGCAGAAGCATCGATGGCCTCCGGCGCGACCTACGCTTTCACGGCTGCGAAGAGAACGGCTCGATGAAGACGCTCCCGTCGAAACCGCATACAACGGCGCTCCCCCTGGTCATTTGCGCGTAGCCCGATCGGCGCCCCGGAAGCGGGAACGCTCTTCTCACGACAAGCTGCCTGCCGGAGCAACCGGCGCCGTCTGTCTACTGTGGGAGCCTCTATGCGACGTGCTGGCCTTTTCTTCGGTGGATTCCTTTTGACCTGCGTGCCGCTGGTCTTGATGGTGGGCGTCGGTTGCTCCAGCGGCGGCGGCGCCCAGACCGGCACCGGCGGCACCTCGGCGGGCAGCGGCGGCGACACCGGCCCGGTGGGGACCGGCGGTCAGGGCGGCGCTGGCCCGACGGGGACGGGCGGCGGCTCGGGCGGCATGGCGGTCATCGACGGGGGCGGCAGCGGCGGGGCCTCCGACGGCACTGACGCACCGGTCGCCGACACCAGCACCGACGCGCCGGACAGCGGCGACGCCAGCGGCGCCAGCACCTGGACGGGAACGTGGGCGGCGGCGCCGGATGGGACGTGTGGCGCATCGGTCGGACAGACACTGCGCACGATCGTGCACACCAGCATCGGCGGCAACGCCGCGCGCGTTCGTGTCTCCAACGCGCGCGGCAACGGACCGCTGCACATCAGCAACGTGCACCTCGCGCAGCGGACCACCGGATCGTCGATCGATGTCGCCACCGACAAGGCGTTGACCTTTGCTGGCCAGCCCGATGTCACGGTCGCGGCGGGAATGTTCGCCCTCAGCGATGGGGCGGACTTCGTCGTCAAGCCGCTCTCCGACGTGGCGATCAGCTTCTTCGTCATGGCGAGCAGCGGCGGCACCTGCCAACAGAACCCCTTCCAGACCAATTACGCCGCCACCGGCAACATGGTGTCCGCCCCCACGCTGAACGGCGGCGGCGGCTATATCTATGTCCTCGGTCTGGACGTTCAGAATCCCGCGGCCGAAGGCGCGGTGGTCGCCCTGGGCGCCTCGATCACCACTGGCTTCCGCGCGCCGGGCGACACCAATCAGCGCTGGCCGAACCTCCTCGCCACCAAGTTGGCAAGCGCCAACCGCGTGATCGGCGTGCTGAACGAGGGCATCAGCGGCGAGGGCACGTCGAACGCGCTCGCCCGATTCAACCGCGACGTGCTGGGGCAGACCAACGTCAAATGGGTGATCTTCTCCGACGACCCAATCAACGACCTCGGTGGGTCGACCCCGGCGAACGATGAAGGCCAAATGAAGATGATGATGATGATGGCCCACGCCAAGGGGGTGAAGTTCCTGTGCTCGACGCTGACGCCGTACCTCCCGGTTGAACCCAAGCGCGCGATGGTCGTCGATTTCATCAAGAGCGCCGACAGCGGCTGTGATGGGATCATCGACCAGGAGACGGCGACCCGCGACCCCGCCAAGCAGCCGGCGACGTGGTTGGCGAAGTTCAATTCTGGCGACAGCCTGCACCCCAACGCCGCCGGCATGCAGGCCATCGCCGACATCATCGACCTGACGGTATTCAAGTAGCGGCGGCGAGGCGGCGATCGACCGCCACACGGGTCTCGATCTCGATACCATGGGTCAGGGTTCGGGCGACGGGACAGGTCTCGGCCGCTTGCTGGAGGCGAGCGGCCCCGATCTCGTCGAGGTCGCCGACCAGCGTGACCACTCGTCGAAAGAGGTGACCGCGCGGCGTTCGTGACTGGCTCAGCGTCACCTCGACGTGCTCGAGCGGGAGGTGATGCTTGGCGGCCGACCACTGCACGGTCATCGCCGTACACGCGCCCAGGGCCGAGAGCAGCAGATCGTGTGGTCCCGGCCCCGCATCGCCACCGCCTTCTTCCGTCGGCAGATCGGCCACTATCTCGTGCGGGCCCACCGTGATGATCTGCCGGCGCGGAGCCGGCGTGCTGCGCACGCGCGCCTGGCGAAACACGGTTTGCAACGGGCCCAGCAGCCGCCTGGCGCGCGCGACGGCGTCGGCCAACCGGTCGATGGAATCATCGAACCGCACCCCGTTGATGAAGAAGGTGGGCGTCGCCAGGACGTGGCTGTGCCAACCGGAGATCTCCTGGGCGGCAACCGCCGGTCGAAACGATCCCGCGTCCAGCTCTCGTTCGAACGCAGCCGCGTCGAGACCAATCTCTCGTGCCAGCGCGACCAGGCGCGGGCGAGACAGATCGGCGTCGCCTTCGAAGAGACGATCGTGCATCTCCCAGAACTTGCCTTGCGCCGCGGCGATCTCGGCCGCTTCGGCGGCGGGCTCGGCCTGGGGAAAGAGGTGGCTTCTTGGATTGGCGCGAAAGACGAACCGGACGTCCGGCGTGCGCGCCACAAGATCGTTGATGACTCCGTAGGCGCTCCGGCAACTGGGACAGGCAAAGTCGCCGTATTCGACCAGCGTGACCTCGGCCGCCGCCGGGCCACGCGCATGATCATGCGGGCCGATCGGTTCTGACAGCAAGGTCGCATGCCGCCCGTCGAAGTGACCCATGGCCTAGACAGTCTCCGCAGCGTTGCTCATGGGCGGAAGGTTCCCCCTTCGGTCCGCGTCCGTCCAGTGCAGGAGCGCCTTATCCCACGGGCTGGCGCCGGTCTCACCGAACGCAGCGAACAGCTTCGGGCGTCTCCATCGCCATGCGGTAGGTGCTGCCGTTGGCGAAGAAGGCGGTCCAGGCGCGGGACGGATCGTCGACGGCCACCGACGACGACCAGAAATACGCGCTGGGGGTCATCGGGAACACCGTCGCGTCGACCGAGGGACCGATCGAATCGTCGACGATGGTCTGGATTTCGCCGATGGTCGGGACGCGCCAGCCGGTGCCGTTCAACGCCAGGCCGGCGCAATACGTGTTCGCGTCGGCCCACGTGTACAAAGACGTCGACACCGCCTGCTGCCAGGTCAGCTTGGTCGCGGTGTCGGTCACGGTGCCGTTGGCGATGGTGTAACGCTCTGACGGCGCGATCGGCCAGGATGGCGGCCCGCGCAGGCAACGGGCGCGGTACGCATAGGTCATGTCGGCGTAGCTGGTGAAGCCGCTCCCGAAAAACACCAGCCATTCCAGGCCCCGATCTTCGACCATCACCGACGACGTCCAGAAGCTGTCGCTGGGCGTGTCGGGAAAGGCGGTCGAATCAATTGACGGATTGGCGATGGACCAGTCGGCCAGCGAGGCGAGCTCGATGCGCGATGGCAGCCGCCAGCCAGCCAGGCCGTCGATGGTCAGGCAGGCGCAGTACTGTCTGGCCTCGTCCCAGGCAAAGGTTCCCGAATCGACCGTCCGCTGCCAGACCAACCCGGTGACGTTGTCGGTGACCTGGTTGCCGCTGGCGCTCACCGCATAGCTGGTCGGGTTCGGCAGGCCGCTACGGGCCGGGTTCGGCATGACCCAGGTGGCCCAGGCATTGGGCGCGGCGATGGTGCCGCATCCGGCATCGGCATCACTGGCGTCGATACCGCTCGCGTCAGCGCCGCTGTCGCCCCCGGCATTCCCGGCAAGGCCGCTTCCTCCGGCGCCGCCTTCCGGGATCTGGCCCGCGCCGTTCGAACCACTGCATGCGGCAACACCCAGCGAAACAAGGAGCCAAACGATGCTCGGCGCTTTTGGCTCTGCTGTTTCGGTGCCCATCGCCTTGGCGGGTGACGCCTGCCGCAAAACGACGCAGGTCCCCCTTTCAAACGGGCGTTGAAGAAGAAAACCTTCTCCGGTCAGCGCCAGCGCCAGGCGCGCTTGTCGCTCACACTTCGTAGTCGGGTGTGGTGGCGCGACCGTACGGAATCTTGTTCCAGATCCGTTCGTGCAAAAAATAGATCAGCAGCTTGACCGAGGTGTCGGCGAGGCCAATCTTGGCGGCGAACTCGAGCTGGCCGGTCATGACCATCGCCACGCAGCCGGTGATGATGCCGGCCAGAATGCGCCAGGAGAGCGACTTGACCATGCTGCGCTTGCGCGATTCCAGCACCACACCCATTTAGACTGGTCCCAAGCGTCGGGCGATTTCGTTGAACACGGCGTTCGCCGCATAGCGCTCGCCGCCGTCGGGAAGGATGACCACCAGGCGTTTACCGGCCATCCCGGGCCGGCGCGCCAGGGTCAGCGCCGCGAACAGCGCCGCGCCGCTGGACATGCCCGCCGCCAGACCTTCCTGGCTGGCCAGCTGCAATTGCGTGCGCACCGCTTGCTCCTCGGTGACGGCCATGACCTCGTCGATGATGGCGCGGTTCAAGATCTCGGGGATGAAACCGGCGCCCAGGCCTGGCAAGTGGTGGCTGCCGGCGGTGCGGCCGGACAGCACGGCGGCGCCGGCCGGCTCGACGGCGACGGCGAGGCATCCAGGCCGGCGCGACTTCAGGACCTCGCCCACGCCGGTGATGGTGCCGCCCGTGCCGACGCCCGCCACCAGCCCGTCCACCTCGCCGCCAGTGTCAGCCCAGATCTCCTCGGCGGTGGTGCGACGGTGGATCTCGGCGTTGGCCGGGTTGCGAAACTGCTGCAGCATCACCGCGCCCGGCGTGGCAGCGATGATCTCCTCGGCCTTCAGCACCGCGTCCTTCATCAGCGACCCGGGCGTCAGCACGATGGTCGCCCCCAGCATGCGCAGGAACGCCACCCGCTCTTGCGAGATGCGCTCGGGCATGGTCAGGGTCAGGCGATAACCCTTCGCCGCTGCCACGAACGCCAGCGCGATGCCGGTGTTGCCGCTGGTCGGTTCGACCAGCATCGCTCCCGGTTTCAGCACGCCCCGCCGTTCGGCGTCCTCGACCAAAGCTGCCCCCACGCGATCCTTGACGCTGCCGCAGGGGTTGCGCGACTCCATCTTCACCAAGATGCGCGCACCCGCCGTGTCCAGCCGCCGCAGCTCGATAAGCGGCGTGCGCCCCACCGACTGCACGACGTCTGGAAAAAGCATGCCTCCTCTTATCATAAGTGGACGGCCGGCATCACCGGCCATAAGGCGCGCAGTGCCTTGCGTTGATATTGGCGAAATGACACCGAGGATCGTTGACGGTCGGAAGATCTTGGATAAAGTGGCCGCCCCCGGATGCCCGACCTCGAAACGTCGGTCTCAAAAAAATGCCCACAGGAGCCACACCGTGAAGATCAGCCAGACTGTCCTCGCTTCGTTTGTTGTGCTTGCCTTCGCCGGAGCCATCAGCTGTTCCAGCAGCGACAACTCCAAATCCGACGCCGCCGTCGACGCAAAGTCCGACGCCAAGTCCGACACCGGCAAGGGAGGCACGGGCGGCAGCGGGACGGGTGGCAGCGGAACCGGCGGCAGCGCGACCGGCGGCAACGATGGCGGGACGGTTGATGTCGCCGCTGACGTCGCTGCCGACGTGGCCGCAGATGTGGCGGCCGACGTCGCCACGGACGGGGCGGCCGACACCGCGCACGACGTGGTGGCTGACACCGGCGTCGACGCCGGAACGGATACCGTCACCGACAGCAACACCGACGCCGGAACCGATGCGGTCGTCACTGACACCACTGATGCCACCGAGACCGCGCCGACCGACACGGGCAGCGACGTCACCGACAGCGGCAGCGACACCGTCGCCGCCTGCAACAGTGCGCAGCTGTCCGGAGCGCAGATCGCCAAGACCACGCACGACGGCCCCGCCCCGAGCATGACCGGCGGAACCATCGCCGACGGCACGTACCTGCTGACCGCGATTGACAAGTACAACGGAACGACGGGCGCCAATACCCACCGCGAGACCTGGGTCTTCGCCGCCGGCCACGTCGACGTCGCCGGCCAGGATTCGTCCACCAGCGGTGGCGCCGTGATGCTGGACTCCGGCACCTACTCGACGGCGAACAACGTCCTGACCTTGATGTTGACCTGCCCGGCGACCATGAACGTGGCCATCGCCTATACCGTTGTCGGCAATACCATCCAGTTGCAAAGCCAGCCGAACTCGAGCGACCAGGAGATCCACACCATCACCAAGCAGCCGTAAATCAACGGGGGTCGTTCACGGGCGCGGGTCGCTGCCGCGCCCTCTTTTTTTTCATGACATCGCCCGCTGCCACCGAGGACTGGCAGTTGCGAGAAGGCGGCGCCGCGCATACATTGCGGCCGCAATTGGAAAGGGACGCAGAATGAATTTATCGCTCACGGGCACGAATTCGATCAGGGCGCGCGTCGTCGCCGTCGCCGCCATCGGCCTGCTGTCGGCCGGATCGGCGCGGGCGCAAGGCAACCCGACCTTCACCTACGGAAGCCCAGACGCGGCCCCCGTCCCACAGACGGTCGAATGGAAAGTGCAAGCCAAGGGCGGCGCGATCGCCACCACCGGCAACTCGACCAGCGGCAACGCCACCTTCGGGTTGGGCGCCTCGCGGAAAGAGGGCAACAACAAGCTGGCCCTGGACGGCGCGATCGCCTATGGGCGGTCCACCGTCTGGACGGCGGTCCCCGACGCCAACGGCGCCGTGATCGGGCTGGACGGCAAGGCCACCACCACGACCAACAACTGGAACAGCAAAGGCCGCTATGACCGCTTCTTCACCTTGAACAACTCGGCATTCATCAGCGGCCTGGCGGCGGCTGACAAGATCGCCGGCAAGTCGTTTTATGGTGGCGGTCAGATCGGCTATAGCCGCCAGGTGCTGAAAAGCCCGATGCACCTGGTGGTCGCCGAGCTTGGCTATGATCTGTCGTACGAGCGCTATGTCTCGCAACCCAACAAGACGCTGGACCCGGTGACCATCCATTCGGCGCGAGTGTTCGTGGGCGAGACGCTGAAGCTCAGCGCGGTCACCGGCATCAACGCCAGCGCCGAGGCGCTGTTCAACCTGAACAAAGAAGGCAGCGCGTACAAATACAACAGCGCCAGCATGCCCGTGCAAGGCGTGGATGCCCTGCATGACACCCGCCTGATCGGCAAGATCGGGCTGACCACCACACTGGTGAAAAGCCTCAGCATCGGGTTCAGCTTTGCGGTGAAATACGATCAGAACCCCGCTCCGCGCCCCTTGCCGCCGGGAACGCCCGACGGCGAACAGTACGCGCCGACGTTCTTCCCCTTCGCCGATCGCGTCGACACCATCACCGAAGCGACGCTGCTCTACACGTTCCTCTAGGGCCGAGGCGCGCCTGACCGGATCGGCCGGCGGCTCACAGCCGCGGCGCCGGCCCCGGACAGTATTTCGCGCTCCCCAGGTCCGATGCGTTGCTGCCCGTCAACACGTTGTAGACCGTCAGCAGGATCTGGGCGTTCTGGATGGGCGCCGCCGTGTAGTCGAGGTAGCGGCCCATCTTGATGGCCCCACCGGCGCCGCCGGCGAGGACGAAGGGCGCCGGGCTGGCGAGGTGTGCGGATCCATTTCCGAGCTCGTTCCACCACAGGATGAGGGTGTTATCCAACATCGTCCCGCCGGCCGCGTCGGGATACTTATCCAGCGAGCTCATCACGTACGCCAGCTGCGTGCTGAACCACGTGTTGATCTCGGTCATCTCTTTCAGGGCATTGGCGTGCGCCAGATTGTGATGGGTGTTGGTGTGGCCGAGCCAGCTGAAGGTCTCGCCTCCGGAGCCCATCGCGATCCAACAGAAGCTGGCGACGCGCGTGATGTCGCAGGCCATCGCCAGCACCATCATATCCAGATTCACCTTGCTCCACGCCGGCAGGTTCGACCCCAGGACATTGAAGGAGTCCGCGGGTCGGGCGGGAACCATGCACGCGACCTGTGGTTCCACCGCCGTCACTTGCTTCTCGATCTCACGGATCGACGTCATGTGCTGGTCCAGACGCGCCTTGTCGTCGGTGCCGACGCGCGCCTTCATGGTTGTAAAGCGACCGGCCACCATGTCGAGAATGCTCTGCCGGCGTTTACGCAGGTTATCGGCGGCCATCGTGTTCTGCGGCGTGCCGGCTGGTGCCCCATTCATGAACAGATAGTCGAACAGCGCGGATGGCTTTCCGATCGTCGGCAAAAGCTCTGTGGCGCCGCGCCAAGAAGAAACGATCTGCAAGGGATCGCCGCCGTCACCGCTGGGGTTCACGCCGGTTTGCACGGATTTGATCTTGGTGGCGCCGCCGATCTTGTCGGCGACGAGTTGATCCAACGAAGGTCCACCGGGGCGCATGGTGCCGAAGCTCTGGGGATTCACGAACGGCACGCCGCTGATCATCGCGGCATGCGAACCTTGGTGCCCGCCATACGCCGGATCCTTGCCGGCGTCGTTTTTGACTCCGTTGAAGAGAACCAGTTTGCTCTGATAGGGCAACAGCGGTTGGTGAGCCGTATTGAGCGTGAAGTTCGTCTCTGTCCCCATGGGATACCAATAGGCCGGCATCTGGCCGTTGGCGGTGAACCACGAGATGAACCGCTTTGGAGCGGCGTCCGCGGCCCGGGCGCGGCTCGGGCGCATTGCCTCGAGCAACGGCAGGCCGATGGCCACACGGCCCGCGCCTCGGATGACTGCCCGTCGCGATATCCTTTTGAACATCACAGTCCTCCTTGGGGAACCTTGCGATACAAGAACGGCGCCGTCAGCGGAATGGCGCGCACCAACGCCAGCTGGCCTCCCTGTTTCAGGGCATCGTGCAGCTGGGTCACTGCGCACGTATCACCGGTGGTTTTTCCAGAGTCGCGGCCGAAGGCGAAGCGGAACCACTGGGTGGCGGCGCACGACACGGCTTCGTCGCTGGTGGCCAGCTTGGCGCCCAGCTCGACCGGACCGTTGAAAGTGCCGGCGACGTCAGAGGCGATGACATTCCCCGAGGCGTCGACGGGCTGCCCATTGTCGATGGTCCGCCACGCGCCGGACGCGTCGAAGCCTTCGAAGCCAAACCCGATCTGATCCATCATCACGTGACAGGCGGCGCACGTCGGGTCCGTCACGTGGTTGATCATCGCTTGGCGCCGCGTTTGATTGGGTTGCGCCACCGGCGGCGTGATGTTGGCGTTGGGCGGCGGCGGCGGGAGCGTCTCGCACAGCAGCGCTTCGCGCACGAAGATGCCCCGCTTGGTGGGCGATGTGAGATTACGATTGGCGTTGGCGGCCAGCAAGCCGCCCGCGGTCAGGATACCGGACGCGGGACGCATTCCCAGTGCGGCCTGATCCACGCGCGCGAAAGTCGGGCTCTGGCCTTTGATGCCGTAGAACGTGCCGAGCGCGTCGTTCAGGAACGTGTAGGGCGCCGTGAACAGCCCGGCGACCTTGCCATCACCTTGAAAGACGACGTCGTCGACCAGCGAGCGAACTTCCTGTTGCATGGCGGCCGCGACGGCCAGCGAAAACTTGGGAAACTCCATCGGGTCCTTTTCCAGCGAATTGATGGCGTCCAGCTGCAGCCACTGGTCGTGGAAACGCAGAACCATCTCGTGGGCCCGTGGTTGGCCTAACATGCGCGTCACCTGCGCCGAGATGTCGGCCGGCGTCTGCAGCTTGCCCGCTTGCGCGGCGGCGAGCAGTACACCATCGGGACCGCTGTTCCACAGCAGGTAGGACAGACGGGTGGCCATGTCCCAACCATCGAGCGGGATCAGCGATTTCCCTGCGACGGGTGGGCTCAGCTCGAAGCGGTACAGGAACTCCGGCATTTGTAGCACCGCCGTGATCACCGCCTCGACACCCGAGTTGAAGTTGCCACCGGTGTCACGGCCGACTTGCCAGACGGACAGCAGCGCCGTCGTTTGATCGGCGTCGACGGGCCGCCGGAAGGCCTTGGTCGCGAACGACGAGATGAAGGTCTGGGCGCACGCCTGCTCGCCGACGGCGGCGGGATCGCACATCAGAACCTTGGACAGGCGATTGGCCACGGTATCGGCAGCGATCTTCTCGGCAGCGGACAGGTATTGACTGGCCAACTGAGGCGGCGTCTCTTGCGCGGCCGCGTTGTCCAGAAATGGGAAATTTTCCGTCGTCAGCTCGACGGCGAAGTCGAGATTGAGGCTGGATATGTCACCTAGAAGATCAGAGACCGTGTTCAGGTACTCCGCGTTCGTGAGGCGCCGCAGGGGGGTGGCGTCGACATCCGTGACGCTGTCGCTGCAGGTCAGGGGTGTGCTGACCGTGGGGCCGCTCTGTTGGCCGCCGCCGGGTTTGATGCCGCCGGGCTGCCCGGAAGGAGCAGCGTCGCCAATTTCCCCGCTGCAAGCGAGGGTCAATGAGAGACAGGCCGCCGCCACTGTTGTCGATCTCGACATGAATTTGAGGGGCCAACGAGAGACCATACGTGACCTCCTGACGATGAGCGACGGATTTGCGTGCACCACCGCTTCTTTGATCGGTGCGAATGAAAGGTTCCGCGACGGCGACCTATTAGTTCATCGTATTTTCGCTAATTCGCAATTGGACAGATCTAAATAGCCAGAGCCGGACTTATTAAAATAGCCGAGTGACATTTTTATTTTTCTTGCGACGGCGCTGTCTTTGGAAACCAGAGGCCAGCTCTGGAAAGAATCTTGCGAACGGTTTCCTTGGCCAGATTGATGCCATGTTGTTCGGCCAGCCTCTGGCGCACCAGAGTGGGACCTAAGTCCTGGTAGAACTGGCGCGTCAGCGCAACGACCTGCGCCTCGATCTCGGGCGGGAGCCTTCGGTTTCCGACCCGGCCTCGCTTGCGTGAAACCAGTCCAGCGGCTCCTTCACGCTGGAAGGCCCCGCAAAGACGGGTGACCTGTCTGGCAGAGATCCCTAGCGATTGACCAGCCTGCACCCGCGTCAGGCGACGCTGAAAGACCAACTGGAGCACACGCAGCCGGTCAATCTCCTTGGCGCTCATGACGAGAGCGGCGGGCTCGGACATTTCTAAATTGCCCGAATCGGATATCTGCAACTCGCTCCGGGATACGACCGAACCCCGCATTCTTGTGCCCTCGAGACATAAATGACCGCGAGGCGAAGATATGGGTCAGGAACTTTTTCGGGCCTGGTTTCCGCGCCCGCGACGCCGGGCTTCCAGCGTCAGCCAGTGCCATTGCCAGTCACGGCCGGCGAAACAGCAGGCCATACACCAGCTGCACGGCGTCGCCCAGGTTCCACAACCAGGGCGCCGTCAGTCGCGGCTCTTTCACCATTGAAGCCATCCCGGGAAATTGCAGTTGCTTGAGCAACGTCGTCGGATCCGGCCGCAAAGTGACTTTTCCTGCCGCGACGGCCGCGTCGATGGCGGCCTGCAGTTCCCTGGCGTCACGGCCAACCATCGTCGACAGGGCGGGGGCGTCTTTCGACGACAGGACATCGAAGGCCAGCACGCCGCGGCCACCCGGACGCGTGGTGCCCACCAAAGTCGCCAGATGAACCGCAATGATGGCGGCGTCCAGACGTTCCCAGTTGAGCCGTGACATGATCCAGGCGCGCTGAAACGGAACGATTAGCTGGCTGAGCGAACCGGCCGACAGCACCGTGTCAAAGCCGCGCCCCAATCCGGCCATAATCGCCCGCGCCGAAGCGTGCGCCGTTCGGCCCAGCGCGGCGTCGTCGGGGAAGGACTCGCCCCACTCGTCGAGGCGGCTCATGAAGCCGGACAGATCCACGGGAGCGTGCGGAATCACCCGCTCGCGCACCGCCGCCGGCAAATCCTGACGCGCGCGTTCCAGCGCTTCGCTGTCCAGATCGACGAGGTGGATCTCGCGATAGGCGTCCGCGATCCGCGGCAGATCCAGATCGCTGCCATTTCCGGCGCCGAAGATGGCGATGTCACCGGCGGACGCGGCGCCCGGGACCGGCGCGGATGCCGCCGCCAGCGTCAGCGCCATCACTTGCTCTCGGTGGTCCTGGTAGCGATGCCAGCTCCCTGCCAGCCGGCGGTTGACGCCGGCGAGGTATTGATGGGCCCGGGTTTCGCTGCTCTCGCGCGCGCCGCCATCGCCGCCGTGTTTGCTCGCCAGATGGCCAGCAAGGCAGGTCAACGAACAGGCCACGAACGTTCCGCCGGTGCCTGGGCAGAGATCGCAGACGCGGCGCATCTGGGAAGCGCAGCCGCAGTTGGCGATCGGCACCTGCTGACCAGAGCCTTCCTTACCTGCCATGATGACTGTCGACACTGTAAGCACCAATGGACGAAGCAAATCAAGCGCGACAATCTTGATGGACGGCCGGGGCGACATGCCCACAGTGCAGAAATACCTCTCTTTGCCAATTCCGCCGCGGTAGCGTTGCCAAGGCGCATGCCCGACAAAAAGCCGACCCTCTTCGAACGCGCGCAAAGGGCCGAGCAAAACGGGAACCGGGAGACGCGCGATCTTTGGGACCTCTTCCGGAGCCACCGGCAGCGCGTGACCGCCGAGATTCTTGCGCTCGCCCCCGGCGACAACGACGCGTCGGGTGGCCGGCTTTGCTTGCTGGGCGCGGGGAACGCCAACGATCTGGATCTCCAGGCGCTGGCGGCGCGCTTCGACGAGATTCATCTGGTGGACATCGATCCCGGCGCCCTGTCGCGCGCCACCGGGCGGCAGAGCCCGGCGGTGAGAGCCAGGCTGCGCAGCCACGCCCCGGTCGATTTGTCGGGGCTCTACCACCAGCTAGAACGGAGGTCCCGGCTTCCGTCTACCGACGAGATGGTGGCCGCGGGAACGGCCGCGGTGATGCGGCAACTTCCGTCGGAGTTCGACGTGGTGGCGTCCTGTTGCGTGCTGAGCCAGATGTCCTGGGCCCTCGAGCGACTGGCGTCGACGGATGGAACGCGGGAGTCGACGCTCGAAAAAGCGCTGCTCCGCATCCACCTGCGGGCCATCCTTCGCATGATCAGGCCAACAGGCGCCGCATTGCTGGTCTCGGATCTCACCTCATCGCAGTTCTATCCGTCGCTCGGTGAGCTCTCGCCGGGCGAGGACCTGCGCGCCTTGACACAAAGGCTGGCCGCGCAGCGCGTGGCCTTCACCGTGTGCAACCCTGAACTGGTTCGGCAGACCCTTCGCCACGACGCCGAGCTGGCCGAGACCTGCCTGCCGCCAACGATGGGCGATCCTTGGTTGTGGACAGCGCCGAAGGCGCTCACGTATCTGGTCTACCCGTTCGTGCTGCGCCGAAAGAGTTGAAGCAAATAGAAACGGCTGCTCCGGCCGACGAGGCGGACATTTCTACTTGGCCAATCCGGACAGTTGCACAAAGCCAAATGAATACTTGTCGCCGTTGCGGATGTTGCGGCATTTTCTTTCCCAATAAGCGACTCGAGACATTAGATAATTTTGTATCGGCACCACACGTCTCTTATCGATCGGTTACTGATTGCCTGCCGAAATACATGTTTGGCGTCTGCCTCCTGGGACCCGATCCGCACGCGTGATGAAAGGACAGCCAATGCGCAACGGTCCGCGTTGCCAGATGCCAGGATTTTCGTTCTACGGACTTGCTTCCGTGCTGTTGTTTTGCGCGTGCGAGGTCTCACTACCCGCCAGCCAGCCGGGCAACAATTCGCCCATCGACAGCTTGGAGCCGCTGGCCAAGGCGGGTGTCCCGCTCCTGCACGTCTTTGCCCACGCCGACACCGCGCTGCCGTGGATGGAGAACACCGGCATCGTTGCCGATCGCTATCCCAAGCTCGGCGGTTCAATCATGCTCATCCGAAAGGTCGGCTTTGATCACCATCCGCACGGCCTTGAACAGGATCCCACCCCGGTGGTGAATTTCGTTTTGACGAACGCGCTGCGAGCCAACGGTCTTTCGCCGTGATCCTCTGGCGCGAAAAAGCCGCCAAAGAGCTCAAGCCAAACTGCGCTGCGTCCACTGGAGGTCGACGAGGCGCCACAGTTTGGCGGTGGGGTTCCGATCCTGCAGCGCCGCCGGCAAGCGCGCCGGGCGCACGTTGTCGAAACACTGCAAGGTCCCGAACCGCCGCAGGGACGCCGGGATGCCGACGGCGGTGAACCCGGGGTGTCCCGTCGACGGATACGGTCCGCCATGGTTCATCGCCGGGCTGACCGCCACGCCGGTGGGCATCTTGTCGTTCAGCAGACGCCCCACCAGCGGACGCAGGTGAAAGGCCACCTGTTCGTACGCGGCGTCGTCGGCGCCGTCGCGGTGCGAGTACACACAGCCGGTCAAGCTGCCCTCGACCTGATCAACGATGCGGCACAGCTGGGCCAGATCATCGGCGATCACGAATAGAGTGCTGTTCCCGAATGCCTCGGTCTGCAGGGCGGCGTGGTTGCGCAGAAAGTGTTCGCCACTGGCAAGCAGCAACGTGTTGCCGAAGCTATAGCCAGCCCCGCCGCCCGCCTTGCCGCCCGCCAGCAGCTCGGCGCCGGCGCGCACCAACGTGGCCACCGATTCGGTCAGCGTCTTCTCCACCGCTTTCGACAGCAGCGTCCCCACCGGCGCGGCCCGGAACTTTTCGGCCACCAGTTTGACGAAGGCGTCGGTCTTGTCGCCCTTCTGCAGAATAACGAACCCGGGATTGGTGCAGAACTGGCCGGCACCCATCAGGCAGCTGCCGACGAATTCGCTGGCCATCTCGTCCAGCCGTTCGTCCAGGACGCCCGGCAAGACCACCACCGGGTTCACGCTGGACAGCTCGAGATAGATCGGTCGGCCCGCGGTCTCGGCGGCCGCCTTCAATTTCAGACCGGCGCCGCGGCTGCCGGTGTAGCCCGTCGCTCCCACGCGCGCATCGGAAACCAGACGTTCGCCGTCGGCGTGCCCGGTGCGATAGATCAGCTGCACGGTCGCCGCCGGCACACCGACCTCCTGCGCCGCCTTGGCCGCTTCTTCAGCGAACAGGCGCGTGGTCCCCGGATGTGAACTATTGGCCTTGGCGATCACCGGATTGCCCGCCGCGATCGCCGCCACGAAATCGCCACCCGCCGCGCTGTTGAAAGCGAAGGGGAAATTGTTCGGCCCGAACACGCACACTGGCCCGATGGGCGCCAGCATCGAACGGATGTTGGCCTTGGTGTCGATCGTCGGCAGCGCCCACGATCCTTCGCGCGCCGCCGCTGCACCCTGGCGCAGCTGACCGGTGGTGCGCGGGAATTCGACGTCCGCCAGACGCGGCGCCTTCGGCAGACCGCTCTCGGCGTGGGCCATGGCGACGAAATCATCCTTGCGCGCTTCGATGCGCGCGGCGAACGCCTCCAAGAACGCGGCGATTTTCTCGGCCGGCGTGCGGCGCAAGATCGCCGCCGCTTCCACCGCGGCGGTCAGCGCCTCGTCGCAGTCCTGCCAGGTGCTGATCGGGTACTCGTCGGGCAGCGGCTCTTTCGTGGTCGGGTTGTCAGCCCGAAACGTCCCCGCAGCGTGAGAAGCTCGCCATCGCCCCGCGATCAGAACCGGCTGTGCGCTCATGGCCGCATTACTTACAACGTCTTTCCGTCTCCGTCGACCGCCAACAGTGCACGAACCGGGTCAGCGGTCCGGCTGCAACACGACTTTCATCAGGCCAGGCTCGCGCCGGTAAAGGCGGTCGAACCAATCGGCGCCCTCGGACAGTGGCGCCGTCGCCGAGATGAAGCGATCGACGTCGATCTTGCGCGAGGCGATCAGCTCCAGGCATTCGGGATATTCGCCCGCCGACGCGCACGAGCCCTGCAACCGGATCTGCCGCGTCACCACCGCCTGCAATGGGATCGACACCTCACGCGCCAGGTTGCCGATCAAGGTGACCGCACCGCCCTTGCGCACGCTGGAGATGGCCGCGCGAATCGTCGCTTCGATGCCCACCGCCTCGAACGCCGCGTCCGCGCCGCGTCCGCCGGTCACCGCCTTCACCGCCGCCGCCACGTCGCCGGCGTTTGAGTTGATCGCGTGAGTCGCCCCTACCGCGCGCGCGATGGCCAGCTTGGCGTCGTCGATGTCGACGGCGATGATCGTCTCCGCCACCGTCTGCTTGAGCACCTGCACCATCATGAGGCCGATCAACCCGGCGCCGAAGACCACGGCAGCGTCACCCTTCGCCAGCGGCGTCAGATTGCGCGCGTGCACGGCGATGGACACCGGCTCGACCAAGGCCGCTTGCTCGAACGACATGCCCGGCGGCAGGGCGAACAAGATGTGGTCGGGCACGGCCACGAATTCGGCGAAGGCGCCGTTCTGGCGATAGTCGTCGCACGAAACGCCCAGCACGCGGCGGTCGTCGCAAAGATTGATCATCCCGCGCTGCGAGAAAAAACTGTGCGGGTTGTAGATCGTCGAATCGAAGGTCACCCGATCGCCGACCCGATACCCGGTCACCGACGGGCCCAGGCGATCGACGATCCCCGACGCTTCGTGGCCCATGACGATGGGCGGCTGGCGACGGCCGGTGCTGCCGTCCATGCCGTGCACGTCGCTGCCGCAGATGCCGCACGCCTTGACCCGCACCATCACGTCGTGCGGCCCCAGCGCCGGCTCGGGCAGGTCCTGCAATTGGAATTGCTTGTAAGCGGTCAGGACCAGCGCTCTCATGCCGGGCCTTTTTACCACGCCGCCGCGCGGGCCGAGGTTACTTGGCCGCTGCCTTGGTGGGGACGGGCGCGGCCGGCGCGGCCATCGACGCCTCGGCCGGCTTTTCTTGCTTTGCTTCCAGCTCGAGGTCGACGTTCAGCGTGACCTCGTCGCCCACCAGCACGCCGCCTGCTTCCAGCGCCTTGTTCCAGTTCAAGTTCCAGTCTTTGCGGTTGAGCTTGCCGCTGGCGTGCGCGCCGCGAGTCATCGTGCCGCCCATAGGATTCTTCACCGCCTCGGTCGGTCCCTCCACCGTCAGCGTCACCGGCTTGGCCACGCCGTGCATGTTCAGATCGCCGGTGACCTTGTACTTGCCCTTGCCCGCCTTCTCGACCTTCGTCGACTTGAACGTGATGGTCGGATGGTTGGCCACGTCGAAGAAGTCCGGCGACTTCAGGTGGGCGTCGCGCTTCGGTTCATGGGTGTCGATGGTGGTGGCGTCAACGGTCACCTCGACGGTGGACTTCGCGGGGACCTTCTCGTCGAGGTCCAACGTGCCGGTGATCTTTCCAAACTGCCCCGACACGTTGGTGACCATCATGTGCCGCACGGAGAACGCCGCTGTCGAGTGCGCGCTGTTGATCTCCCAGACGCTGGCGCGCGCCGGCGCCGCCGCCGCAACTAGACCGAGAACCGAAATAGAAACCGAAAGAAAAATTGAACGCATGCCTGACTCCTGTTTGCGGGCAGGGATAGTTCCTGATCCGCTCTGGCGCAAGGCCAGACGGCGTTTTTCGGCCAGCGAGCGGTCAATTGACCGCGAAACAGGCGATCCGGCCCGCCCCGCCCAGCGGCGCGGTGTTCGAGCAATCCATGTTCAGGTGCGAATGGTTCCAGGGGCGGTACATGGCGTCCAGGCTGTTGGGCGCGGGCCCGAGCCCGTCGCTGTGGCCGACCCACGCCTTGACGGTGGTGGCGGCCGAGGTCCAGTCGCTGCAGTTGTTGGCCGCATCCAGCGTTCCGTCGCGGTTAGAACCGGTGAGGATGTCGTGCTCGACCGGGGTTGGCGAGCCGGTCCAGTGGCCGTTGATGAACCCGCCTTTCTCGTCGAGAAACAGCATGTAATCGCCGTTCTTCGTGTGCAGATCGGCGACGTTCATGGCGATCAAAGCGCCCTTGACGTTGTACCAGGGACCATTGCCGATGCGATCCTTGGCGTTGACCGGCGTACCGTCCGGGCCTTTGGCCACGCTGAGGTAGGCGTGCCACGTCTTTCCACCCGCGCCGACGGCGGTCGCCAGATCCTGGCAACGCTTGTCGGCGCCAGTGAGACCGCCCAGGTTGCCGGTCATGCTCTTGTCGCTGGTGATGAAGAAACTCATCGAGGTTCCGCCGGATGTGTCGCCGCCAGCGGGCGCGTCGGTGCCCGTGTCCGTGGCGGCATCCGTGCCGGCGCCCGCAGATCCACCCGTGCCAACGGCGCCGCCCGAACCGGCGCTGACGCCACCCGAGCCGCTGCTCCCGCCCGAGCCGTTACTCCCGCCCGAGCCGTTGCTGCTCCCGCCCGAGCCGCTCCCCCCCGACCCCGTGCCGCCGCTGCCCCCCGACCCGCTATTGGATCCGCTGCCGCTGCTGCAACCGATCAGCATCAACGCACCGGCCATTGTCACGGAACACCAAAAGACAGGTGGCTTTGCCATGAGACCTCCGCAGAAAAGGATGCCAGCGCCCGCGGCGGTGGCCTCAAGAGACGCTGACGGAACATAGCGCTGATGTGTTCCCTGGGCACAAAAAAAACCGGCCTCCTCACTTTCGCGAGGGGGCCGGCGTTGGTTGAGAGGTCTGGTTGTAGACCGACTACCAGCGTTCGCGACGTCCGCCACCGCCGCCGCCACCGCCGCCGCGTCCACCAGCAGAACCACCGTAACCACCGCCGCCACCCCCGGTTCGCTCGCGCGCCTCACTGACATTGACAGCGCGGCCCTGAAGCTCACGGCCATTCAGATTCTGGATCGCCTTTTGGGCGCCTTCTTCGGTCGCCATCTCGACGAACGCGAAGCCACGCGGACGGCCGGTGTCACGATCCATCACCAGCTTAACCTCGGTCACTTCGTAGCCTTCGGCTCCGAAGGCCTCCCGCAAATCGGCCTCATTGACCGAGTACGAAAGGTTCCCAACATACAGTCGCTTTCCCATGTGATCTCCCTGTCGGCTGAATGAAGCGTCTGAATCTCGCTACCTAGATCCAGACCTGCAAACCGCACGTACCGGAGGGACGGAGACACAAACGCGACGAATACCGCCCATCTTAATCACCCTCGCGGAAAAAGGCGAGGTTATTCGCCGGAATTCGTTCACGGGGCCACGAAGCGAACTTCATAGTCCAAACCACAGACCGAAGTGGGGCGCGGTCGAATCTGATAATAGCCGCGGTGGCCGGCCCGCTGGATCTGGGGACCGTGTCGACGTGGCTGGCAGTCAAGTACTGGCGAACCGCGCCCGGCATGGTGCGCGCGTAGATGGTGACCCCGCCTTCACTGCCTGATTCGGCCATCTCTTCCAGTTCTGCAGGCGGGCAAAAGCGCAACCCCGCCACCTTCACGACCGCCACGTTCAAACCGGCGAGCCTACGAGCCTGACCTCAGGGTTTGGGCGGCATCTTCGGTTTGGCCAGTGTCCCCGTCCAATTGTCCAGCAGCTTCAATTCCCATTCTGAAAGCCCCTCCGCCGGAAGCGGCGGCATCCGCGTCGTCGACGCGGCGTGAATGAACAATTGAATCTGCAACACGGACGAGGCCGCACCGGTACATCTCGGCATGGAGCAGCCCCCCTCACCCATCATGCGATCTTCATAATGATCGAAAAAACCGGTCTCGGGGGCGACGTTGTACGCCGTCGGTTTAGCCTGCGACAACGGGTCCGCGTTCAGCGTGTTGTTGGCCCCATGGCAGCGCACGCAGTGCCCTTGCATCAGCGGCAGGACGTCGGTCTTGAAGCTGGGATCCGCCGGCGGATCCGCCGGCTCGCAGGCGCCGGCGCCGATCGCCAGGCCCAGGCAAAGCAACAAAAAATTCAACTTCGCCATGGCCGCATTCCTAGTCGCAAACCGATTACGGCTTGGGAGGCATCTCTGCGGCCCAGCGCTTGAGGAGATCAATGTCCCGATCCGAAAGCCGCTCGCTGGGCTTGGGTGGCATCCGGTTGTAGTTCGAGTCTGGATAGGCAACGTAAAGGGCCGCGAGCAGGGCGTTTGTCTTTGCGCCAAGGCAGGGCATTGTTCCACCGCCGCAGTTCGGGCGGTCTTCGTAATGATCCAAATAGACAATCATCGGCGCCAAGCCCTTCAATTTTCCCGTCAGCCCTGGGTCGACACTCAACTTGTCGCCTTCCCCATGACAACGAACGCAGTTGGCATCCAAGATGGGTTTGACGTCGGTCTGATAGCCCGGCGCCGCCGGCCCCTCGTCCGGCGCGCAGGCCACCAAAGTGAGCGCGAGACCGAACCCCGAGAGCAGCTGTTTCATCCCCATGGTCATAGGCTGGCTCACAGATAATAGTGTAGCTGCAACATCCCCAACGACGCCGCCGCGCTGGTGGTGGTGGTGGTGCCGACGGTGATGCTGGCGCTGGCCGGTTCATACCGCCCCAGCAAGACCAGCTCGAAGTGAGCGTACGGGAACAGGTTGATCTGCCCGTCGATGGCGTTGCGGCCGGTGCCTTTCACCGAAAGGTCCTCTTGGTATCGTTCGTAAGCGGCGCCGACCATCAGCCCCTTCACCGGGAACAGCGTCGCGCCCACGAACGACACGAACTGATCCTGGCTAGCAGAGGCGGCCTTGATGGTCTGGTGAATCAGATCCGCCTCGCCCATGAACAGCAGCTTGGCCGGCTCTAACCAGTACTTGATCTCGGCGCCGCCTTGATAGCGCGCCTCTTCCGAAGCGATCCCGGCGCGCGCCTGCAGGCCCACCGCCAGCACACCCCCGTACCGTTTCTCGGCGAACGCCGCTGCGCCACTTTCCGGGTACCCCACCGAACGGAAGAAGTCTGGCGCGCTGGTCGGCGGCGGCGTGAAGGCGGTGATGTGCGCTTCCCAATCCTCGGCGAAGTAACCGCCCGACAGGTTGTACGTCTCTTCGTACAAATCAAAGCCGGTATAGCGGCGCACGAAGTAGGGGTGCTCGACGAAGCGGATCCCATACGGCACCTGGAACTTTCCGAGGCGCAGGTAAGGACCGCTGGCGCTGGGCCGCCACATCAAATAGTGCTCTCTCGACACGAAGCGATCGGGGATGGTCTTCACCCGACCGGCCACCGACGCGTCGTCGGGCCGCACCTCGCCCCGATCGCCGATTGTAACGTTCAGCGAAATGTCGCCGAAGTTCAGGCGGCCATAGACATCAAGCTGCATCGGGAAAAACGCCGTCTCTTTCGATTCGCTGCCGCCGGTGTCATTCACCAGGCCGGCGAAACGAAAGTCCGCCCCCAGCGCCAACCATTCGGGCGGCGTCCAGGCCCCGTGCAGGAAGGCGCCGCTGCCAGCCATGCTGATGGTGTCGCCACTTTCGTCACGACCCCACGACGTCAGCAGCCCCCCGCCCGACGGCGAGAAGTGGCACTGCGCGCAGCGGGCCGTGCCCGAGCTGAATTGAAACTGCGGATAGGCCTCCGCCCGGCGCGCGCCGACGGCGAACAGGCCGACCACCAATAGTAAAAATAATCCGATGCGCATAAGCGTCGCCATTAGTCGTTCTTCGCCCCGTCCGCGATCCAGTCCGAGATGAGCTGGATGTCCTCTTCCGGCAGGGCGAAATCCGGCGGCATGCGCTTGGCGCCTTGCGCCCGCAGCAGATAGAGCAGTTCGGACATGCTCGGCTGATTGGCATAGACGAAATGCCGATCGACCAAACTCTTGTAGCCGACGTCGCGGTCGAAAAGATTGACCCCGGCCTTTTGCACCGTGTCCGAATGGCAGCTGGCCGTCGCGCAGCTGGGTTCGACGATCGCGGCGGAGATGAATGACCATTGCTTGGGTCGGTCGTCCGTCGCGCTTCCGCATCCGATTCCAGCGGCAAGAGCGAGAACAGCGGCGCCCAGCGAAACGGCCCTGGTGGCGCTTCGGGATGACATCGTGGGGGATTATGCACAATCGGCTTTGCCTGCCAACGTTTT